>CALDGN010000059.1 GCA_937942965.1 uncultured Acidimicrobiales bacterium
ACAGCATCCACTGTGAGGGATCCACAGGACGGTGGAACCAGATCGAGTGGTCGAGGCTGGTCACGAGATGGGTCTCGAAGGGCAGCCCGTACGGCACGACCGAGTTGAACACGATCGGCACATCAGAGATATAGGCCAGAACCACCTGGCGTTCACGTTCGCTCATCGCCTCGCCGCCAGGGACACGAGCCCAGACGCGAAGCTCGGGGTCGCGGTCGGGGATGAACTCGCGAAACGTCGGGCTCGCCCATTCGAATTGGGTCCAGCCGTTCTGCGTCGGCGGGAACGGGAACAACGGCTCGCCTCGTGCTTCGCGTGCGGCGATGAGTGATTCTGCAGATGGCACGTCAGGTGCGGTGACCTGGTGCTCGTCGCCGGGCTCGCCGAGTTTGAACGAGGCCATCATCTGGAAGACGACCTTGCCGTGCTGCGATGCCGCGACCGAGCGGGCGCTACTCCCCCGCCCATCCCGCAAGACCGACACGCGGTACTCGATGGGTTCGTCGGGGTCGCCCTTGCGCAAGAAGTAGGCGTGCAGCGAGTGGGCGAGCTTCGGCTCTTCGACCGTGGCCAATCCCACTGACAATGCCTGGGCCAAGAAGTGGCCGCCGTAGATGCCGATGACGCCGTACGGGTTCGCGTCGCCGACGAAGACCAACGGGTCCTCGGTCGAGCGCGGCGTCATCACATCGATCAGAGATCGATCAGCGTGCGGGCTGACAACAGGGTCAAACGCGGTGGTCATAGATCAGCCAACGAGCCCGCAGGGGCGAGCGTGGCGATGCGAGCGACGATCAGCTGCCGACGGCCGAGGCAAGGCTCGGGATGTCGACGTCGCTGAAGTGGGTGACCATCGCAGGGTAGACACCAAAGGCAACGGTCGTGATCGCCGTGATCGCCAGGGTCGCCTGGAGGGCAAACGGAATGTTGATCGGCGAGGTCTCGAACTCTTCGGGAGCCTCTTCGAACCACATGCGCGAAGCCAGCTTGCCGTAGTAGCCGAACGCAATCACGGTGTTAACCGCAGCAAGGCCGGCCAGCAGGTAGCCCCACCAGTTGCCGGCTTCGATGAGCGCCGTGAACACACCGAACTTGGCGTACCAGCCGCCGAGCGGTGGGATGCCAGCGAGCGATGCCAGGAACAGCGTCATGACGACCGCCAGGGCCGGCGACCACTGGAAGAGACCGTTGAACGAGGTCACGTCGGCGCTCTTGGTGCGACGAGCGACGGTGAGGATGATCGCAAACGCACCCAGGTTCATGGCTGCGTAGATGATCAGGTAGGTCACGACGGCCGAGACCGAGCGTTGCGCAACATCGAGGCCTTCGCCAGCGACGGCCAGTGCGGCCAACATGAAGCCTGCCTGGGCGACACCGGAGTACGCCATCAGGCGGATGATGTTGTCCTGGCGTAGTGCGCTGAGGTTGCCGATCGTCATCGACAGCGCCGCGAGGATCCAGAGCGCTGGGGCGTACACGTCGCTGCGATCCCAGAAGCCGACAAAGATCAGGTTCATGAGGGCGACGAAACCAGCGGCCTTGGCGGCGACCGCCAAGAAGGCGGTGACGGGGGTTGGCGCACCTTCGTAGGTGTCGGGTGCCCACAGGTGGAACGGGACCGACGAGACCTTGAAAGCGAAGCCGACGATGACGAGCACGATGCCAAGGCTGATCAGCGCCGATGAACCCGGGCCGGCAACGGCCTTGTTGATGTCCTTGAGGATGGTCGAACCAGCGACACCGAACAGCAGCGACATGCCGTAGAGCATCAGCGCCGAGGCGAACACACCGTTCAGGTAGTACTTGAGGCCGGCCTCGTTCGAACGCAGGTCACGCTTGCGCCAGGTCGCCATCAGGTAGGCGGGAATCGAAAGCAGTTCGAGGGCGACGAACACGGTCACGAGGTCACGGGCCGAAGCCATGACCATCATGCCGAGCACCGACGACAGCAACATGCCGTAGTACTCGCTCTCCCAGTAGTCGCCTTCGGCGATGTAGTTCGACGACATCAGCACGATCAGATACGCGATGACGATGAACAGGGCCTTGAGAATCAGCGAGTAGCCGTCAACGACATAGACCTCGCTGAGCGACGAGTTGACCGTGTCGGTGAATGCGTTCCGAGGATTCGATGCGGTGCCGTCAACGGCGAGCGTGATGATCGGAATGAGCACGACGAGCAGACCAAGGCCTGCGACGGTCGGCGAGATCGCCTTGCCGCGCTCGAGGAAGATGACATCGATCAGCGTGACGATCGCGCCCACGGCGAGCAACGTCAGCTCGGGCGCGAGCGCGTGCCAGTCGATGTCAGGCCGGACGAATTCTCCGGCAAAGGCGAGAAGCGGGCTCACTGGTCAGTCCTTCCGATCCGCAGGCTCAGTTGCCTGCGGCCGTGCCAGCGGCGTCGCGCATGGCGTCGAAGCACTGGGTCGCAGCGTTGCCGGCCATGTCGAGGCAGCCACCGGCGGTGCCGGCGATGCCTTCGACCTGCAGCGACTTGATAACGGCAGGGTCGGTCAGGTCGAAGATCAGGTTCGGGTAGAAGCCGAAGACGACGATGAGGACGAGGAACGGCAACCAGGCGATCCACTCGTACGTAGTGACGTCGTGGATGTGCGGGTCGTTCTCGAATTCGGCGCTTGGCGTACCGAAGGCCGTCTTCTGGAGCATCCAGAGGAGGTAGCCAGCGGCCAGGACCGTACCGAGAGCGGCAACGACCATGTAGCCGCGCCAGGTGGCCTCGGGCAGGATCTCGGCCGGGCTGTAGGCGGCGAGGATGGCGGGGAACTCACCCCAGAATCCGGCGAGGCCAGGAAGACCGAGCGATGCCATGGCCGAGAAGCCAAGGATCCAGCCCATCTTCGGGGCCTGCACGAGCAGACCGCCGAGGCGGTCCATGTCGAGCGTGTGGTAGCGGTCCTTGACCGAACCAGCGACGAAGAAGAGCATGCCGGTGATGAGACCGTGAGCGACCATGCCGAACACCGCAGCGTTGATACCGAAGTCCGTCAGCGTCGAGATACCAAGCATGACGAAGCCCATGTGAGCAACCGAGGAGAAGGCGATGAGCCGCTTCATGTCGGACTGCGCCAGACAACCGAGCGCTCCGTAGATGATGCCGATGACGGCGAGCAGACCGATGACCGGTGCCCAAGCTGCGGCAGCTTCGGGGAGGAACGGGATCGCGATGCGGACGAAGCCGTAGGTACCGAGCTTCAGGAGCACGGCGGCCAGGATGACCGAACCAACGGTTGGCGCCTGGGTGTGGGCGTCGGGCAGCCAGGTGTGGAACGGGAACATCGGCACCTTGACGCCGAAGCCGACGAACATGCCGCCGAAGATCCAGAGCTGGGCGTTGCGGCTGATGACCGAGGTCGCACCGCTTGAGAGCGCCCGCATGTCGAACGTGTTGTTCTGGGTGAACTCGGTGGCGGACTGGGCGACGGTGCCGTCGGCCAGGAAGAACACGGCCAGGAAGCTGATCAGCATGAGTGCCGAACCGAACAGCGTGTAGAGGAAGAACTTGAGCGAGGCGTAGCGGCGGTCGTCGCCACCCCACACGCCGATGAGGAAGAACATCGGCAAGAGCACAACTTCGAAGAAGACGAAGAACAGGATCAGGTCCTGGGCGATGAACGAGCCGAGCATGCCGGTCTCGAGGACCAGGATCAGGGCCAGGAACGTCTTGGGGTTATGCGGTTCAGGGAAGTGCCCGAACGAGTAGATGATGCAGAGCGGGACAACACCGAGCGTCAGGATCAGCAGCGGCAGCGACATGCCGTCAATGCCGACGATGAAGCGGCTGTTGATGACGCTGATCCAGTCCTTATCGACCGTGAACTGCAGTTCAGCAGCGTTGCCGTAGTCGAACCGTCCGAGCAGGACGACACCGAGCGCAGCGGCGACAAGCGTCGTACCGAGTGCGATTGCCTTGAGCATGGCCTCTTCGGCCTTGGGCACCAGCAGCATCACAAGTGCACCCGCTAGCGGGATGAACGTGATGAGGCTGAGAAGCCAACTATCAAAACTCATTGTTGTAAACCCTCAGATGACGATGATCAGCAGGCCAGCGAGAAGCGTGGCACCTGCGAACATGACGGTTGCGTATTGCTGGACTTTGCCGGTGGACCAGCGACGGAGTTCGTCGCCGGCGCCGGAGGAACCTGTACCGGCTGCATTGACCGTGCCGTCGATGACGCCCTGGTCGATGTAGCGGTAGACGAAGTTCGCGGACTTGACGGAGGTTTCACCGATCGTGTCGACGGTGGCGTCGATGAGGTTCTCGTGGCTCCAGTTGGCGGCCCAAGCGAGGCGGCCCTTCACGAAGCTGGCGATGCCAACGCCGGTGCGGAGCGCAAGACTCACGATGGTGAACACGGTGGCGCCGAGCACGACGCCCCAGATCAGTGATGGCCAGAACGGCTGGTTGAGGCCGTTGTCGAGGCTGAAGCCGAGCGTCAGGCCTGCGGCGGCACCGAAGATGGTGGCCATAGCCGTTGCGCCAGCTGCGCCGACGGGAGCGCCGCCGTCGTAGATGTGATCCAGGTAGTACCGGTTCTTGAGCATCATGTGGCCGGCTTTGGCCAGGGTGAATCGCTCGGTCGGGCCGTTGACGAGCTCGGTCGCTGCCGGGCTCTGGCCGTTGACCTTGACGAAGTAGTAGTAGTACGACGCACCGGCGGCCAGCAGCACGAGTGCGGTGGCGAAGATGGCCAACGACCAGCTCGGAATCGCGTGGCTGATCTTGGGGAAGTACGGCACGCCGGCAGGCTCGACGAAGTGCTCGAACCGGGTCGTGATCCCCTTGGGCAGACCAAGGAAGCCCTTGGGCAGGTTCATCAGACCCGAGACGACGGCCAGGCCGGCAAGGATGCGCAGCGGCCAAAGAATCCGGGGACCGGACTCGTGCGGGTCGCCGTGATGGGCGTGATCGTCGTGCGCGTCATGGGCATCCGCGGCCGCGTGGGCATGGTCATCCGCGTGATCATCAGCGTGGTCATCGTGATGACCGCCTCGGAACTCGCCGAAGAAGGTCAGGTAGATCGCACGGGTCATGTAGGCCGCCGTGAGACCCGAGGTGATCAGGCCCATGATCAGCATGACGGTGTAGGC
>CALDGN010000060.1 GCA_937942965.1 uncultured Acidimicrobiales bacterium
ATGCCCTGCACGGTCCAGACGTCTCGACCAGCGGTCAGCGCCGCCTTTTCTTCGAGCGAGAGATCGGCCAACCGTTCGGGAGTCACTTCGGGGTTCACGACGGCCGATGCTATTGCTCACCGCGGCCCCGCGTCGGGAATCGATTGGAGCAACCGGTCTACGCTCCGTGGATGGCGGGAACCGCTGCCCTGGACACGCAGGGATTGAAAGAGCTGGCGCACAACATCGTGCGGAGCCAGACGAATCGCTACATCAAAGAGTTGCTCCGTGAGCACGGCATCGCGATCGGGTCGACCAAGGCCGATTTCGAGCGGAACTTGGATGCAGCGATCGACGATGGTTCGCTCACGGCCGCGCATGTCGAAGCGTGGCTTCGCGAGGTTGAAGGCTGGGGCAACCAGCACGTCTACGTGTATCGGCTGTCCCGCGACCATGCCGCTCCGTTCCGGACCGAAGCCGCCGCCCATGCCGTCATCAGATCGGCCCGGCTCGGGTCGTTCTGGCAGAGGGCGACGGCCAGCAGCGAAAGCCTCGGGTTTCCTGGCGACGATCAGAAGCTCGAACTCGTCAGCATCACCTACGACGACAGCCTGCGTTTCCATTGGCACAACGGCACGACGTACTGGACTCGCACTGCCGAAGAGGTCCCCTACGACAAGCAGACCGAAACGATCAACGGCTTCGATTATCAGTTCCGGGCGTACCGAGGACGCGTCGCACGTGAGGTGATGCGGTTCGAGATCCGGCCTCGGCAGCGTCTTGCGGCGCTCTTCGTGCCCAAGGCCATCAACTCGGCCGCCCACCAGGTCGCCGTGACCACCGCAAAGAACGACATCGCCAAGGTGCTGGCGTTCTCAGCCTTCGAGCACAAGATCCTCAAGACCGCCAAGGTCATCCGCAACCTCGATCAGGCACTCGCGCTGGCGATCGACGATGGCACCGAACCCGCAATTCAGGCCCAGTCGACGCGGCTCCAAGACGACTTTGCGTCGATCGAGTTCGCGGCGCGTGCGACCGAGGGCAGCTACCGGAACTCCGATGCGGTGCAATCGGTGCGCCGGACCATCGTGACCGACGCGCAGGTCGACGCATTCGCAGGCGCGACGGGCACGTTCCGGTTCGTCGGTCGTGGACTCGGTCGGGTGCAGCTCAGCGATGACGGACGGATCCGGCTGTGGTCGACGATGCAGGCCGACGACGTCTGGCACATCATCGGCGAACTTGTGAAGCACGAGACGTGAGTTCCGCGGTCCCCGATTGGGAGCGGCTGGGGGCAGGCCGTTCGGCGAGCCTCGTCGGGCTGCTTCGACAGAGATACGAACAGGGCAGCTTCGCAACGACTGCCGTCGAGCTCGCCCGGGACGCAAGCGATGATGGCGTCGCATGTAGCCCCAACGAGGCTGCTGCGCTGCTGGACCAGTGTGAGCCGTGGCTTTCGCGTCTCGAAGAGACGGTCGAGGGCCCCGAGGATCCCAACACGGGCGTGCCGTCCATAACGACGACCGTGCGCTACGAGTACCGGGGCGGCATCGTGCGTCAGGTGCCGTGGATGATGTTCATCCATGGCATGGGCACGACTGGCGAATGGCAGCAACACCTGTCGTTCGATCTCGCCACCTGGCAGGGCACCGCTCCCCCGGCGTTCATCCTCAAGTACGGCACGGTCGTCGTGGGCACGTTCATTGGCGTCCGACGTCGCATGTTGCTCAAGAAGCTCTCGAACGAGCTAGGTACCGTTGCCAAGCGGGCTGATCGACACAACGCAGGCGCGGTGCCCGACGTCGTCGCCCACTCACTCGGTACCTGGCTGATCGGGCATCTGCTGCTTGCGCAGCTTCGACGGCCGGAGCATGAGCGGCTGCGCATCGGCCGCCTGATCGTCACCGGAAGCATTCTGCGACCGGACTTCCCGTGGGGGAAGCTGCAGCGCGCCGGTCTGGTCGACGACGTGCTGAACCACTACGGCACCGACGATTGGGTCGTGCCGATGGCGCACTGGTCGGTGCGAGACAGTGGCCCATCAGGCCAACGCGGCTTCGACCTCGCTGCAGCCGACCCAGCTTCGAACCGCTTCGTCTTGAACGTGGCCGCGCCGGGTCACGGGCACTCCGACGTGCTCGACGAGACAAACGACGCGTACGAGCGCTATCTGTCGGTATGGAAGCCCTTCCTGACGAACCCGGTGGGCCACGCCGGGCGCGGCATTGACGTCACCGATCCCGCTGAGGCGTGGAAGCCGTATCCGTGGCCCGCCCGCCGAGGTTGGCGGGCGCACCGCTAGTCAGTCGCCGACGAGCGCCATTGCCGCGTACAGGCCGACACCGTTGTAGAGCGCTGACTCGTTGACTCGCATCAGGTTCGAGTGGTTCGGTTCAGCCTTGTCGGGGCTCGTGTCGTCGGGGCACACGCCCATCATCGCCATCGCTCCTGGGACTTGCTGGAGCACATAGCTGAAGTCTTCGGCGGCCATGACCGGGTCGGCCAAGAAGGCGAACCCGTCTGCCCCGAGCAGCGACGACGCAACGTCGCCGACAAGCTCGGCCTGCCCGGCGTCGTTGATCGTCGTCGGGTAGCCGGGGATGATCTCGGCGGTGCACGAGCAGCGGTGTGCCGATGCGGTGCCGTTAGCGACGCGTGGGATGGCCTCGTGGAGGTGGGTGCGGACGCCCTCGTCGAAGGTGCGGATTGTGCCTTCGAGGAACGCCGATGCGGGGATGATGTTGTTGGTCGTGCCGGCTTTGAGGTGGGCGACGGTGACGACAGCGGAGTCCGACGCGGAGACTTCGCGGGTCATCATCGATTGCAGGTTTCCGACGAGCGCAGCTGCGGGCGGGATCGGGTCGATGCAGTTCTGTGGTGCCGAGGCGTGACCGCCTTGGCCGTGCACGGTGATCTCGAAGCGATCGGCGCTGGCCAGAACTGGCCCTCGGCGGGTGGCGATGAAGCCGTTCGGCGCAGTCGTGGTGACATGGATCGCGAACGCTCGGTCGACGCCTTCGAGCACGCCCTCTTCGATCATGTACTTGGCGCCGTGGAAGCCCTCTTCGCCAGGCTGGAACATGAACCGGACCTTGCCGGTGAACTCGCTCTTGTTGGCACTGAGCAGGTGGGCGGCGCTGGCGAGCATGGCCACGTGGGTGTCGTGGCCGCAGGCGTGCATCTTGCCCTCGTACCTCGACTGGAAGTCGCTGACGAAGTCCTCTTGCAGCGGCAGCGCATCCATGTCGCCGCGCAGCAGCACGGTTGGTCCAGGCTTGCCAGTGTCGAGGTCAGCGACGACCGATGTGGTCGACTCGCCAAGCGTGATGTCCAGACCGAGGCCGGTCAGCGATTCGACGATCTTCTT
>CALDGN010000061.1 GCA_937942965.1 uncultured Acidimicrobiales bacterium
GTAGCCGCCGTCGCCACCTCGGCGGTCGAGGAAGCGTTCGGCCGTGGTGCCCGGCTGCTTCGGAACGACGACCTCGAGGATCCGATCACCGATCGCGTAGAGCCCGTGACGCAGCCCGAAGTGGCTGAGTCCCGGGTCCCGATAACACATCTCAAGACCGAGCTCGGAGCAGATGGCCTGCTCGACCGGGCGGAGGTCACGAGCGACAAGAGCGATTTGGCGAAGGCGAAGCATGCCCAACCCTCCCAAGTTTGACCGGCTCACACCAAGCGGCGACTCGGCGCCGGGCAATACGCTGCAACGGTGACTGGCGCATCTCGATGGGACGGCAACCGAGCGGGCTCGTATGACACGGCGTGGAAACGCATGGCCGAGCGGGGCGAGAACCCGCATGGCGAGGTCGACTTCGCCCAGCGCTACGAACCCGCGTCGGTACTCGACGCCGGATGCGGAACGGGCCGCGTCGCAATCGAGTTCGCTCGTCGCGGCGTCGATGCGGCAGGCACAGACCTCGACGAATCGATGCTCGCCACCGCGCAAAGCAAGGCGCCCGAGCTGACCTGGGTGCAGTCCGATCTCGCTGCGCTCGACATGGGCCGCACGTTCGATGCCGTCGTCATGGCCGGCAACATCATTCTGTTCGTCCAGCCCGGGACCGAAGCGGCCGTTGTCGCCGGCGCCGCTCGCCACGTCGCCCCAGGCGGCCACCTGATCGCTGGCTTCTCGCTCGGACGAGGCGTGACCGCGGACGAATGGGACGCATGGTGCACCGATGCGGGCCTTCGTCCGATCGAGCGCTACTCGACATGGGATGGCGACCCGTGGAGCGACGATGGCAACTACCTGGTTGCGGTCGCGACCCGATGAGCGACATCACGTCCGCTCCGTGGTCGTCGCCTCCGCCAGACGCATCCAGCGTCACCGACTTTGTCGCCGGCCCTGGAGTCGAACGACTCGCGATCGCTATTGACATTGGGCAGCTACGCGCCAGCCTCGACGAGGTCCTCGGGCGACTTGACTACGACCAGACCTACGGCGAGTGGGGCTTTGGGGTACTGCCGGTGACGAGGCGTCCCGGGACCGATGGGCGCGATGCTGTTGATCTGTCCGGGCGATTCTGGATCCGCCCCGATGACAGCTACGACGAGATCGCCCGAGATCCGATCGTCGACGAGCATGACTACTCCGAACTGGTGCCCGAATTCGAGGCCACCTACATCGCCGATGTCGTTGCCAAGCTGCGAACGGTCGCAACGATCGGCCGCGTGCGCATCAACCTGAAGCAGCCATTCAACGCCAACTCGTGGCACCGCGACCCGGAACCTCGGCTCCACGTCCCGATCCACACGAACCCCGGTTGCCTCTTCGTGGTGAACCACCACTGCACTCACCTGCCGGCCGATGGGAGCGTCTATTTCACGGACACCCGGGGCTATCACACCGCCCTCAATGGAGGGGATACACCGCGAGTGCACCTCGTGGCTGCCGTGCTCGGCGACCCTCATTCGGAATAATCCGAAAAAGTTTGAGACAAATCGGCGGCTAGCGGGTCTTGCAGTGCGTGGCTGCGGTGTTTCCTCTCTCTTTCCATGCCCGGGAGGCCCGCAGCCGCCTCGTTTCACGCCGCCAGCGCACACGGCAGTGGTCCGAAGCTGACCAGCTTGGCCTGCTCGATGTTCCCGAGCTTGAACGTCGGTTAAGCACGGCGTTCTTGGCGCGCTACGGCGCCGACGTCGGCAAAGAGGTGACCTCGGAGACGCTGGCGTGGGCGTGGGAGCACCGAGAACGTCTCGCGGAGATGGAGAATCCAGCGGGCTATCTCTTTCGAGTCGGCCAGAGCAAGTCCCGGCGCCTGCTGCGTTGGAGCCGTGAACCGATTCGGTACCCAACCGAGAACATCGACGACCAGCAGCCGTGGATCGAGCCGGGTCTTGCCGACGCCCTTGCATTGCTCGACGAAGAGCAGCGCACAACGATCGTCTTGGTGCACTGCTTCCAGTGGACCTATCGAGAGGTCGCGGAGCTCATGGGCTTGGAGCTGCACGGTGTCCGGAACCGGGTGCATCGCGGCATGGCTCGCCTGCGCGCCGAACTCGGAGCGGTCGAATGAGCGAGTTCGCCGATCTCGAACAGCGGCTTTCGTCGTACGGCTCAACTCTGGCCGACGAACTGGCGACCTGGCCGACGTTCAATCCCGCCACGATGGCGGCAAGTACGCCCCTCCAACTGCTCTGGAGGCGGCGCGGGCGGTGGCTCGGTGCGGGCCACCGCCCACCCTTCGCGGGTGTGCCGGCGATCGTCGCAGGCGTGTTGCTCGCCGTGCTCGCCGCGATCGCTCTGCTGCTGGTGTTCCGCCCGGGCGGCGATGACACCCGCTCGGTTGAATCCGATGCTGCATCTGTGCCGCTGGTAGCCGATGCATCGGATCCAGGGGCAACGGTCGAGCTGCCAAGCAGCGAAGATGCAGCCAGCTCAGACCCGACCGTGCCAGAAGCTGGTGGTGCCGCGAGCTCACCAGTCGAAGCTGAGCCCGAGCCAGATGCATCGGCGCCAGATGCACCGACGCCAGATGCACCGGCGCCGGTGGCCGCTGCGGTAGAGCCAGAGCGGGAAGCGGCCCAATTGGTGTGCCGATCCGGGCTGCTCGTCAACGGTCAATGTCGGATTAGCTCGCCCGCACCGGTCGAGCAACGAACCGAAGCCTGCGCGGCGAAGGGCGGCGTCGGTGATGGCGAAGCAGGGTGCTTCCGGTCCGTCGATGCCGCCGTTTCTTGCCCCTCTCCAAGCCAAGACAACGCAGGGGAGTGCCAAATCGTCACAGCGCCTAGGGCTGCGCCCCCGACATGCCCGCAAGGCGGGGAGCTTGACGGCGATGTCTGTCGCAGCGTTGTGCCTGTCACTCGGGCGTGTGCCGACGGCGTCGAAGTCGAGGGCGTCTGTCGTCGCGAGGGGCCCCCTGCCGAGGGAGGCGAACTCGTCTGTACAGGCAGCGGTCGCATCGAAGGTGGCACATGCAAGACGACGGTCGCAGGCGTGTGCGACTCGGGCATCTCCGTCCCCGGTGGATGTGCTGTGCCGGGACCTGTGGAGCAAACGCACTTCTGTCCGAGCGGTGCTTCGCTCAACGGTGATTTGTGTGTGCCCGATGAGGGATGTCAGCCGTCGGAACAGACCAAGAAGCACACGGAGTGCGGTCGGCCGCCGACGGTCGAGCTCATCTGTGTCCCGACCGGAGCGATCTCGAACGGCGCCGATTGTTTCACTTCGGTTCCTGCGACCTGTCCCGCTGGTTCGACCGACACGGGAGCTGGGTGTGTTGTCCGTACCGCTGCCGCTCCGACGCCGTTCCAATGCGCCGAAGGTCAGACGCTGATTGGCACGAGCTGCTTTGACGAGCGGCCGGTCGAACCGTCGTGTGTCGAAGGCGTTTTGGCTCCTGAAGGTTGCGTCGTCACCCGTGCGGCGACGGCGTCGGAACCGACCTGTCCTGCGGCTGCTTCCTTGCGTGCCGGTCAGTGCGTTGTCGTCGTCGCTGGTGACCGAACGTGCGAGACCGGCGAGCCGGTCGACGGGCAATGTCGTGTCCCGGTCGAGCTCGAGGAAACCCTTCTGTGCATGGGCGATGCTCAGTTCGATCGCGGCTGGTGTGTCCGATTCGAGGACCCGGTCGAGCGCTAATCAGTGGTGCGGTCGCTGCGACCGTGTTCTACGGTCGCGTTATGACGAAGACTCGTTCTTGGATCGCCAAGCTGCTCGCACTTGCACTGCTGCTTGCGGCGTGCGGAGGCTCGTCGTCCGACTCGGCCGACGATGCCTCGGCGGCCGATGAACCGGCTGCGACCGCAGTCCCGGAGGCAACGGCTGAAGCTGAGCCGACGGCGGAGCCAGAACCTGAGCCAACTGCGGAACCAGAGCCAACCGCGGAGCCGGACCCAACCGCCGAGCCCACACCAGAACCAGAGCCGACAGAGGTTCCCGGACGCGACTTCAGTGCCGTGACGGCCGCCGCCCAGGCGTTCGTCGATGACGAAGGCCTCGAGGGCGCCGGGCTGATCATCGTCCACGCTGACGACGGGGTGGTTTATCACGAGGCCTTCGGTGGCTTCACCGAAGATCGCATTTCGATGGTGGCCTCGTCGTCGAAGATGATCGCGGCGGGCGTGCTCATGAAGCTCGACGAAGAGGGCATCCTCGACGTTGATGCTCCCGTCACCGACATTGCAGCCTGGGCACCAGATCACCCCGAACTCATGCCGGTCCAGCTCGTCTCGAACAGCTCCGGCCTAGTCGGCCTCGGGCCTGACCTGCTGTACGGGCCCTACATCTGTCAGTGGCTGCCGGGGCCGACGCTCCAGGAGTGCGGCGAGCAGGTCCTGTCCAGCGTGAGCGACAACGACGACGTACTCGCCCCCGACACTGAGTTCCGCTACGGCGGCGCGCAATGGCAAGTCGCTGGGGCTCTGGCCGAAGTCGCCTCGGGCGAGAGCTGGGTCGATCTTGTTGAACGGATCTACGTCGAGCCATGTGGCGTCGAGAGCCTCGGTTGGCAGAACATCCTGGCCGTCGCCGGCGGCGCCGACGGCTACCCCGCGGGCTTTGCGGGCGACCCCGACATGCACGAAGCCGCGACCAACCCGAACATCGAGGGCGGCGCGTACATCTCCGCTGGGGACTACGGCACGCTGTTGCTGATGCACCTGCGGGGCGGAACCTGTGACGGCGGACAGGTGCTCTCCCAAGCGTCGCTCGACCGCATGCACACCGACCGCATCAGCGACTACGGCGGAACCGCTGGCGAGAACACGGGCTACGGCATGGGCTGGTGGGTCGATGAAGAGACTGGGATCATCAGCGACGGTGGTGCCTGGGGTGCCTACCCGTGGCTCAACCTCGAAGACGGGTACGGCGCCTACTGGGTCATCGAAGACGAATTCGGCACGACGGGCCGCTTCAGCGAAGAACTCATCGGCCTCGTCCACGAAGCCGTGACGGGCGACGAACTGTGACTCCGGCCGAGATCGATGCAGTGCTCGACGACCTTTTTGGCGCGGCCGAAGAGGGCGACTGGGATCGGTTCGCTGGTCACTTTGCCGACGACGCTCGTCTGCGTCAGAACGTTGGTCGTGAGCTCAAGAAGGCCGACGCCATGGTGGCGCTGCCCGCATTCACCGCCGACGGAACCCAGCTGCGTTACGAACGAGTTCGCCGTGTGTACGGAGAGTCGTCAGCGACAGAGATGCACGATGCCGTGTTCGTCAAGCCCGATGGTCGCGTGGTGAGCATCGACATTTGTGTGGTTATTCAGTTCGATGCCGAAGGCCGAATTGTTCGCTCTGACGAGTACCTCGACTCGGCCGCGGCGGCCGCCTTGTTTGCGTGAGTGTGAACAACGCGTAGCGGCGAGGCCCTCGGGTCGCCAAGCGACTAGTTTTCCTGTCCTCACTATCCCAGGGGGAACCGTGGCAACCGTCGATCCAAAGCTGCTGAGTCAAGTTCGCTACCGCTGCATTGGCCCCACCCGCGGCGGTCGTGTCGTCGCCGTGTCGGCCGACCCGGATCGCCCCAATGTCTTCTACTTCGGCGCGTGTGCCGGCGGTGTCTGGAAGAGCGACGATGCCGGCCAGTACTGGGAGAACGTCACCGACGGCCAGCTGTCGACCGCATCGATCGGTGCGCTCGCCGTCGCCCCGAGCGACGGCAACGTGATCTATGCCGGCACCGGCGAGGCCACGATCCGCATCGATGTCACCCATGGCGATGGCGTGTACAAGTCGACCGATGCGGGCAAGAACTGGAAGCACATGGGGCTTCCCGAGAGCCGCCACATTGGCCGCATCGAGGTCCATCCGAGCGACCCGGACACCGTCTATGTCGCTGCGCTCGGCCACTCGGCCAAGGACAATCCTGACCGCGGCCTGTACCGGTCGAACGATGGTGGCGAGACCTGGGACCTCGTGCTCCACGTCAACGAAGGCGCCGGTGCGATCGATGTCTCGATTGATCCGACGAACCCTCGGATCGTCTACGCCGCCATGTGGCAAGCCCGCCGCAACTTCTGGTCGATCAACAGCGGTGGACCTGATAGCGGTCTCTGGCGCAGCCGTGATGGCGGCGATACCTGGACCGACATCTCGACCAACGACGGCATGCCCGACGGCACCCTCGGCAAGATCGGTGTTTCGGCATCGGCCGCGCAACCAGGGCGCGTGTTCGCACTCGTCGAAGCCGAGTTCCGCAAGCGCGGTCTGTATCGCAGCGACGACCACGGCGACACGTGGACCAAGGTCAGCTCCAAGCCCGACCTGTGCTGGCGCCCCTGGTACTACATGCACGTCGAGGCCCACCCGACCGAAGCCGACACCGTCTTCGTCATGAACGCATCGGCCTGGAAGTCGATCGACGGCGGCAAGAACTTCGACGAGTTCCACACGCCTCACGGCGACAACCACGGTCTCTGGATCGACCCGAAGAACCCTGACCGCATGATCGGCTGCGACGACGGCGGTGCGTGGGTGTCGCTCAACGCAGGCTCGAGCTGGTCGACGATCTACAACCAGCTGACGGCGCAGTTCTACCACGTCGCGGTCGACGACGAATTCCCGTACACCGTCTACGGAACGCAGCAGGACAACTCCTCGATCGCCGTGCCGAGCCAGACGGGCAAGGGCGCGATCAACTGGGGTGACTGCTACCCGCCAGGCACCGCTGAGAGCGGCTACATCGCTCCCAAGCCCGGCGATCCCGACATCGTCTATGTCGGTGCGATCGGTAGCTCGCCCGGTGGCGGCGAGGCGCTGCAGCGCTTCGACAAGAAGACCGGCCAAGTCCAGCTCGTCTCGATCTGGCCCGAGGGATATCACGACGGCGCGACCGCCGAGGTTCGCTTCCAGTGGACGTATCCGATCGTCTTCTCGCCCCAGGATCCGAACACGCTGTATGCGTGCGGTAACAAGGTCTTCCGCACCAAAGACGAGGGCCACAGCTGGGACGAGATCAGTCCCGATCTGACGTACGCCGACCCCGACACGCTCGGCGTCTCTGGTCCGCTCACGATGGACACCGCAGGCGCCGAGATGTACGCCACGATCTTCTCGTTCATTGCTTCGGCTCATCGCCCTGGCTCGCTCATGGCTGGCTCCGACGACGGTCGAGTTCACGTCAGCGCCGATGATGGTGGCAGCTGGACCGAGGTCACGCCCGCGGGCCTCGAGAAGTTCAGCCAGATCACGATGCTGGCGGAATCGCCGCACAACGACGGCACGGTCTACATGAGCGTCGCTCGCCACAAGAACGGGGACTACGCGCCGTACGTGTGGAAGACCACCGACTTCGGCGAGTCGTGGACGCGCATCGACGCTGGGCTGCCTGGCGGCGAGTTCTGTCGAGTCGTCCGTGAGGACCCGAACAAGCCCGGCCTGCTCTACGTCGGCACCGAGCTTGGGCTGTGGGTGTCATTCGATGACGGCGCCAACTGGCAGTCGCTGCAGTGCAACCTGCCGGTGACCCCGGTCTATGACCTCATCGTCAAAGACACCGACATGATCGTGGCAACCCACGGCCGATCCTTCTGGATCCTCGACGACCTCACCCAACTCCACCAGGCCCACGACG
>CALDGN010000062.1 GCA_937942965.1 uncultured Acidimicrobiales bacterium
AGACGAGGTCTGCGCCAGCAGCGAGTGTCTGCTTCGCGGCTGGTTCGTCCGCAAGCCAATTTGGAGGCCCATCGTCGAGCCACGGGCAGGCGGCGTCGAGCAGGCCGCTTCCGATGTCACACACCAACGGGACATCGAGTCCGGCGAGCTGGGGGACCGTCGGCGCTTCTGTGAAGCCGACGATCTTGTAGTTCGACTGATGCACGAGAAGGGCGACGGCGATGTCGGCGTCTTCGTCATTCACCGCTCGCTCGAAGTCGGCTGCGCGCGTGCGGTTCGTGGTGCCAACGCCGTGCAGGCGGGCACCGCTCTGTTCGATGACATCGGGCACGCGGAAGCCGCCACCGATTTCGACGAGTTCACCTCGGGACACGGCCACGCTTCGTCCGGCCGCAAGGCCAGCCATCGCCAGCGTCACTGCGGCGGCGCAGTTGTTCACGATGAGGGCAGCCTCGGTCTCGCAGAGGCGTGCGTAGAGCTGACCGACCGCTCGTTGGCGAGAGCCTCGCTGCCCGGTCGCAAGATCGAACTCGAGGTTCAGGAACGTGCCGCTGGCTTCGTACGGGAACGGGGCGCGTCCGAGGTTCGTGTGCAGCAGGGTGCCGGTTGCGTTGACGACCGGCTGCAGCATCGAGCGAGCCATGGCGTGGGCTCGGGCCTCGGCCTGTTCGTGGTCGCCGTCCGCGATCGCGGCGCGAGCAACGTCAACGAGAAGCGGGTGGGGGAGCCCCGTGCCGGCGAGTGAGCGGGCGAGCTTGTCGACCGAAGGCGGACGTTCCATCGCCGACAGCGTACGCGTCAAGTCGCAGCGGTCCGAGTCGAGTTGCTAGCCAGGCGGCGTGTCTTCGCGGTCGAGCCAGCTCGGAAGCTCGGACTCGGCGCTGTTCATCTCACGCAACTGTTCGACCTGGGACTCGGCGGTCGTGAACTGGCGCAAGCGATCGAGCCAGGTGTCGCGGTACTCGAGGTACGCAAGGTGCTCCCGCTCGGCGTTGGTCCAGTTGCTTCGCTTGAGCGACTCGATCGTGTTCCGGCTCGCCAACACCAGCGCGCTCAGCTGGGCACGCATCTGCGGCGCCGGATGCTTGGTGATCGCCTGGTCGATGGCCGGGCCGAGGGCTTCGTGGCCAGCGGTCAGGTCACCGCTCAGATCGATCGCGAGCCCCCCATCAGAAACACGCTTCAGCACCGACTCGTGATTCTGGATCCAGTTCTTGACGGCTTCGCCATGTTCTCGGTGCCAGGCGCCGAGCTGGGCCTGGGTGACGCGGGTCTGGCCGACGATTGGGGTCTGCGCGGCGAGCGCGGTGGCAGCATCGTCCGCTTTGGACGACGAACGTGTGAAAACCCACGTGATCAGCATCAGGAGCAGACATACGCCAATGACCAGCAACGGCAAGACGGTGTCGGCATTCTCGATCTCAGGCACCGGCGAGAAGGCTACCTGGGCTCACGGGCGCAGAGCTGTCACTTGCCCGAGTGGCTCATCAGATGAGCGTCATCACCGTGCCAAAAGCATTGAAGAAGAAGTGGCCGATGATGGGTGGCCCGAGGCGGTCAAGGCGGACCGCAGCGATGCCGAGAATGAGGCCAATGGTTGCGATGCCGACCAACAACACGATGGTCTCTCGTGATGTCGCCCCGGCCTGCATGTGCGGCAATGTGAACAGAAGCGTCGAGCCGATGATGGCGACGTAGATGCCGAGATCCTTCTCGAGCGCCCGCAAGATCAGCCCGCGAAACAGCAGCTCTTCGGTCAAGGGTGCGCCGAAGACGACCAACAAGATGACGCCGATCAACCAGGGAGAGTCCTGGTTGTCACTCAGGATCGAGGTGTTCGACGGATCCTCGTCGTCACCAAGACCGATCAGGACCGAGGTCAGCGCAGTCGCTGCCGTCGAGCCGAGCACGCACATAACCGCGAGCCCGAAACCAACGCCGATGTCGTTTGGCCAGTCGAAGCGGAACTTCCAATCGCTGACCATGCCGAGGCCTTTGCGCTTCGACACGATCCACGGCCATGCGCCTTGTGCGAACTGTTGGAAGACCACCGCGATGAACAGTCCGTAGACCGGCAAGTCGCCGGTGCCGTCCCAGTCACTGAAACCGCTCGCGAGCAGGCTGGCGATGATCGTGCCGACCAGCACGAGCGCAATGATGAATGGGATGGCGAGCAGGATGTCAACGCTGCCCCAGAAGGGCCGGTCGCGGCCCGAGGTGGGCGGCGGTGGCGGGGGCAGCGGCGTGCCTGTTGACGACTCGTTCACGCATTCACTCCGCTTGCATTCGTCGCATAGTCAGCACAGACCGTACATTTGACGCCGGATCGAACCACACCCCGCAGCAAGGAGCTGACCAATGGGAAATCTCGTCGAAGGCCGCGTCGCCGTCGTCACCGGAGCCGGTCGAGGCATCGGACGTGAGCATGCGCTCATGCTCGCATCGCACGGAGCCAAGGTCGTTGTCAACGACCTGGGCGGTGCAACGGATGGCACCGGCACTGATCAGAGCCCGGCCGAAGACGTCGTCGAAGAGATCAAGGGCATGGGCGGCGAAGCAGTCGTCAATGGCTCAAACGTCGCTGACTTCGACGAAGCCAAGGCCATGATCCAACAAGCGGTCGAGACCTTCGGTGGCCTCGACATCTTGATCAACAACGCCGGCATCCTCCGTGACCGCATGGTGTTCTCGATGAGCGAGTCTGACTGGGACGGCGTCATCAACGTGCACCTCAAGGGCACGTTCGCACCGACCCACCACGCCGCCAACTACTGGCGTGAGCGGGCCAAGGCTGGCGAAGAGAACGACGCACGCGTGATCAACACGTCGTCGCCATCGGGCATCTACGGCAACATCGGCCAGGCCAACTACGGCGCTGCCAAGGCTGGCATCGCCGCCTTCACGACGATCACGGCCATGGAGCTCGCCAAGTACGGCGTCACCTGCAACGCATTGGCACCGGCTGCCTACACCCGCATGACCGCGGACCTGCCTGGCTTCTCGCAGATGGACGAAGAAGCCCAAGAGAAGCTCGGCCCGCGTTGGATCGCCAACGTCGCCACCTGGCTCGCTTCGCCCGAAGCATCGGGTGTGACCGGTCGCATCTTCGACGTCGCCGGCCAGCGTGTCGGCATCGCCGAAGGTTGGGTGCTCGGCCCATCCGGACAGCAGGGTGACGACGCCGAATCTGTCGGCGCTGTCGTCAACGAGATCATGGGTCAGGCCCGTCTGAACTCGAACATGTTCGGCCAGCCCGAAGGCGGCGTGGGCCGCCCCAGCCACTAACGAACACACTG
>CALDGN010000063.1 GCA_937942965.1 uncultured Acidimicrobiales bacterium
CCTATGCCAGCGAACGTGTAGCCGAGGATGAGGAACACAATCGGCCCCACGGCGACGATCAACATGACCAGGAAGATGCCGATGCCCCGAGCCAGCACATAGGTCGACCTCGTCAAGGGCGAAGCCAGATACAGCGCAAGCATGCCGTTCGTTCGATCCGTCGTGATCACGCCCGGAGCGACGACCGCAGCGAACAGAAGCATGGCCAAACCAGTGATGCCGAAGTACTCGCCATAGCCCAACAAGTCAGTGACGAAGTCAGCCCGCAGAAATGCGGCGAAACCTGTCATGGCAATAGCCGGCGCATACGCGATCAAGAGCGCAATAGCGGGTGCGATCTTGTGGCGAGCCGGGCGCTTCAATCCGAGCGAACGCCGAATGGTGTGCACCACCAGACTGCGGACAGCCCCGGGCACGCCGGCACGCTCGCCGGAGTAGGAGCGGTAGCCAAGGTCGTGGATCTGCGTGTCGGTCATGGCGCGCCATCGCCTTGCAGGAAGACGTCTTCGAGCGTGATCGTGCGGTCCGTCATGAGTCGAAGCCCCACTTGCACGAGTGCGACTGCGTCACGAACCTGATCTCTGACCCAGCCCTCGTCGGGAGCGACGCCATCGGCGACGTCGACGATAAGTCGAGAGCCTTGGCGCTCGACCGAGAGCCCGACGTCGCGAAGGTGCGCAGCCACCGTCTCGTGCCCATCGTCGAGTTCAACGAGCACGCCAGTCCCTCCGCCGCGGAGCTCGGCCAAGTCGCCAGCTCGCCGGACCGTGCCGTCCGCGATGATCACGACGTGATCACAGATGCGCTCGACCTCTTCGAGCAGGTGCGACGACATCACGATGCTGATGCCGTACTCCGAACCGACACGGCGGATCAGTTCGAGCATCGAGTCGCGCTGGACTGGGTCGAGTCCGTCGGTCGGTTCGTCGAGCAAGACCAGCGCAGGATCGTGCGCGACCGCGGCCGCGAGCTTGACTCGCTGGCGTTGACCTGTCGACATCGTGCCGATCGGGCGAAAACGTTCTTCGCCGAGTCCAACGAGCCATAGGGCATCGCTCGCCCGTTCGGTGCTCGCCGCTTGGGGAAGTCCGTGAAGCTGGGCCAGGTGGCGGACGAAGTCCGCGGCCTGGACGTCTTCGGGCAGGTGATGGTGCTCGGGCGAGTAGCCGATCCGGGCTCGAACTTCGGGTCCGGCTTCGCTCGGATCGTGACCGAGCACCTGCATCGAGCCGCCGTCGCGTCGCTCCACGCCGAGCACGAGGGACAAGAACGTTGTCTTGCCCGCACCGTTCGAGCCGAGCAGCCCGGTGATTCCTGTCGGGAAGCCCACCGTGATGTCGGACAGCACTTGCGTGCTTCCGAAGCGTTTCGCAACGCCCGACGCAACGATGACGTGGTCGCGTGTCGCCGTCGCAGGAGCCGTCATTGGGCCTGACGGTAGTTCGGGCGAGGATCGCCCGCATCCGCCTTAGGAAGGATCGATGCCCAACGATTGGACGATCTCGGCGACACAAACCTCGAGCGGCCGTGATGTATCGACGCGAATCTCTGGCTGCTCCGGCGCCTCGTACGGGGCGCTGATTCCGGTGAACTCAGGGATTTCGCCGGCACGGGCCTTGGCGTAGAGACCCTTGACGTCGCGGGCTTCGCAGACCTCGATCGGTGTGTCGACAAAGACCTCGACGAACGCGCCCTCGGGATGGAGGGCCCGCACTGCGTCGCGATCAGCCTGATAGGGCGACACGAACGCGGTCAAGACGATCAGGCCCGCATCTTGGAAGAGGCGACACACCTCGCCGATACGGCGGATGTTTTCGGTCCGGTCCTCGGGGGCGAACCCCAAGTCGCGGTTGAGTCCGAAACGAACGTTGTCGCCATCGAGCACATACGCCGCGACACCTTGGGCAACGAGCGCTTCCTCGACGGCGAACGCAAGGGTGGACTTGCCGGACCCGCTGAGCCCGGTGAACCACACCGTCTTCGACGCATGGCCGAAGTTCGAGGCGCGGTCCGCGCCGGTAACGCGGCCCTCGGCCCGAACGATGTTTTTCGAGACTGGCTGGTCAGCCATGCAAGTAGCCGCGCTCAGTCATGAGCCCGATGATCACCTCGACACATTCGAGCGTCGACTGTTCCGATGTGTCGACTCGCAGATCAGCGTCGGTCGGTCGTTCGTATGTCGAGGACACGCCAGGGAACTGCGGGATATCGCCACGGTCGGCTGCTTCATAGAGACCGTTCGGATCGCGCTCGCGACACACCTCGATCGGCGTGTCGACGAACACTTCGATGTAGTGCTCGGTCCCGATCAGCTCGCGAGCACGCTCGCGCACGCTGTTCTTCGGAGCCGACAGCGCAGCGATCGCAATCATGCCTTGACCGTTGACCAAGCGAGCGACTTCGCTCACGCGACGCAGGTTCTCGCTGCGTTCCTGGGCGCTGAAGCCAAGGTCGCGACTGATGCCGAGGCGGACGTTCTCGCCGTCGAGGCGGACGGTCGTCTTGCCGAGGTCGAACAAGCGTCGAGCGAGCCCGGTCGCGATCGTCGACTTACCGGCTGCGCTCAGGCCCGTGAGCAGCACGGTGCAGGGCTGTTGCCCGAATCGAGCGGATCGTTCGTCATGTGAAATCTCTGAGATCTGGTGAACCAGGCTCGCCTCGGGAGATCGATCCCATGACGACGAGACACCCGCGATCATGCCAGCAGCAACGGTTGCGTTGGTGAGACGGTCAACCAGGATGAAGGAACCGGTCTGGCGGTTCGTACCGTAGGCATCGAACAGCAGCTCCCGATCCGACGTGATCGCGCACAGGGCGATGTCGTTCAGGTCAAGCGAGCTCGCTTGCTGGTGATCCAACGTATTGATGTCGACGCGGTGCCGAATCGTCGTAACCGACGCATTGCTCAGACCATTCGAGGACTGCATCAGGTACTGGCGGCCGGGCTCGAGCGCGACCTCGGACATCCACACGACCATCGCATCGACGTCATGGGAGCGCAGTGGTGCCTGGTCCGGCGACACCAACAGGTCGCCACGACTGACATCGATTTCGTCTTCGAGTGTGATCGTGACCGCGCGGCCAGGACCAGCGACGTCGAGATCGCCATCGAACGTCACGAGTCGTTCGATTTTCGAGGACACGCCCGAAGGGAGCGAGACGACTGGATCGCCAGGTCGGACAACACCAGAAGCGATCGTGCCGGCGAACCCGCGGAAATCGAGATCAGGCCGGGTGACCATCTGCACCGGCATGCGGAACCGGTCGAGGTCAATACCAGCCTCGACGTCGACGGTCTCGAGGTGCTCCATGAGCGTTGGCCCGTCGTGCCAGCCAAGGTTGTCACCCGCATCGACGACGTTGTCGCCGAGGAGGGCCGACATTGGCAGGAAGTACGGATCGACGAGATCGAGTGACTTCGCGAAGTCGCGATACGCATCGCAGATCTCGTGGTAGCGATCCTCGGACCACTCGCACAGATCCATCTTGTTGACGGCGACGACGACGTTGCGGATGCCGAGCAAGCTGGCGATGAAGGTGTGACGCTTCGTCTGGGCGAGCACGCCGTGGCGAGCGTCGATCAAGATGATTGCGAGCTGGCACGTCGAGGCGCCGGTGACCATGTTGCGCGTGTACTGCTCATGGCCAGGCGTGTCGGCGATGATGAACTTGCGTCGAGCGGTCGAGAAGTAGCGATACGCCACATCGATCGTGATGCCCTGCTCGCGCTCGGCCTTGAGCCCGTCGGTCAGCAGCGCGAGGTCGGGGGCGTCGCCCGTCGTACCTTGTGTCGTCGAGTCAGCTTCGATAGCGGCGAGCTGATCCTCGTAGATCATCTTGGAGTCGTGAAGAAGGCGACCGATAAGGGTCGACTTGCCGTCGTCGACGCTGCCACACGTCAAGAAGCGAAGCAGGTCCTTGCGCTCGTGCTCTGCGAGGTAGGCATTGATGTCGGTTGCGATGAGATCGGATTGATGCGACATGACTA
>CALDGN010000064.1 GCA_937942965.1 uncultured Acidimicrobiales bacterium
GCTGGTCGTCGGTGTTGCGTCGGCCTGGCTCGGACTCTCGATCGGAGAACGCCTGTGAGCATCGATACCGAAGACACCACCGAACCCATCCTCCTCGAGGTCTACAGCGACTTCCTTTGACCGTGGTGTCATGTCGGCGCCGTGCGCGTTGACGAAATCGCTGAAGCCTTTGGCGACAAGGTCAAGATCGAGTGGAAGAGCTTCATGCTCCGCACCGAACCAAAGACCACGAGCCGAGACAAGTTCGTGCACTACACAAACAGCTGGCAGCGCTGCGCCGAAGCAGAGCCTCAGGCCGCGTTCACGACACCTTGGGCCAGCGAGGCCGACGGACCGTCGAGCTCGCTGCCCGCACAAGTTGCGTGGAAAGCCGCGTCGACGTTTGGCGACGACGCCAAAGAGAAGATGAAGCGGGCACTCATGCACGCCTACTTCGTCGACAACCGCAACATCAGCGACGAGGGAGAACTCATCGACATCGCCGTGTCGATCGGCCTCGACCGCGACGAGTTCATCACGATCCTCGCCGAACAGTCACGCCCCTTGGCGATGGCCGTCATCGACGAGCACAACGACGCGATCAACAACGGCATCACCGCAGTTCCGACTGTGCTGGTCGACGGCATGCTGCCGATTCCCGGCGCGCAAGAGTTCTCGGTTTATGAGCGGATGATCGAGCGCATGATCGCCCGCCGCACTGCCGACTGAATCGTTCCAGGTTCGATTTCAGGCAGGCGGAGCAAACGACGCGACGCCGCCGGTGAACGGGCGCAGGACCTCGGGCACGGTGAACGTGCCGTCAGCCTGCTGGTAGTGCTCCATCAGAAACACCAGCATGCGAGCGACCGGGATCGCGGTGCCGTTCAGCGTGTGCGCGAACTGCGAACCGGACTCGCCCTTGACCCGCGCGTCGAGGCGCCGGGCTGAGTAGTCCAGATAGTTCGAGCAGCTCGTGACCTCGCGGTACGCGCCTTCGCTCGGCAGCCAGACTTCGCAGTCGTACTTCTTGGCTGCGGCGTTACCGAGATCGCCAGCAGCGATGTTGACGACGCGGTAGGGCAAGCCGAGTTCGTCGAGGATCTCGCGCTCGATTTCGAGCAGGAGTTCGTGTTCGTCCCAGCTCTTGTCGGGATGCGACCAGATGAACATCTCGACCTTGTCGAACTGGTGCACGCGGAAGATGCCACGCGTGTCCTTGCCATAGGTTCCGGCCTCACGGCGGAAGCATGACGAGAAGCCGGCGTAGCGCAGCGGCAGCATCGACTCGTCGATGCGGTCACCGCGATGCATGCCGGCGAGCGGGACCTCGGCGGTGCCGACCAGGTAGAGGTCGTCTTCGGGGATCCCGTAGACCTGATGCTCGTCGGTCGGGAAGAACCCGGCGTCGACCATCATCTGTTCACGCACCAGCACGGGCGGCACGACGGGGATGAAGCCACGGGCGACCAACTTCGCGAGTGCGTACTGCACAAGCGCGAACTCGACCTGCACGGCGCCACGCGTGATGTAGGCGAACCGGCTTCCACTGACCGCTGCGCCGAGTTCGTTGTCGACCCAGCCGAGATGGCGCCCGAAGTCGGCGTGATCCATCGGTGGCGCGGCGTTCTGCTCGCCGACGGTGGCAACGACCGTGCCTTCGTCTTCGCCGCCGTCTGGCACCGACGCATCAGCCGGCACCGGCAGCTGCAGGGCCAGCGCCTTCATTTCATCGTCGACGACGGTGTAGTCCGCTTCGGCGGCCGTCAGCTCGGCTTTGACGAGCCCTGCGGCCTCGATCTTCGCCGGCCGCTCCTCGGGCGATGCCTTGCCGATCTCCTTGGAGACGGCGTTGGAGCGGGCTCGGGCGTCTTCGACGGCGAGCTGCAGGTCGTGGTGGCGGGAGCTCAGCGAGATGAGCTGGTCGATCAGGTCAGGCTCGGCGCCTTTGCGCTCGATGCCTGCTCGATAATCCGCTTCGGCGAGCCGCTTGAGGTCGATCACCCATGCGAGGGTACCGCCCCTAGACGCTCAGAGTTGAGCTGATTCGCGGATGGCTGCTTCGGGATCGTTGCTCCACGCTCCGCGGGATGCTGCGTTCACCGAAGGCATGTCGTGGCAGTGAGCGGACGTGTCGCTCACGGTGTGCAACTTGGCGGTCAAGGCATCGAGGCCAACGATGTCGATCCGAAGACCCAGCGTGCGCAGGTGCACGATCACCGGGAGTAGATCGGGGTCGACGGCCAGGCCAACCGGCACACCGAGTTCGATGCGAGACGCATCGACGCCAGTTGCCCGCAGGGTTCCATGGATCGTCTGGATGAGACCAGGGAGCATCTCGGCGCCGGGCAGATCGATGCGCAGGGTGACTGCGCTGTTGTCCGCGAGCACCGGGATCGCATCGGCGATCAGTTCGGTCATGACCTCGGCACCAAGGCCGACGGCGGCGACTCGGTGATGATGGCCCCACAGCTCAAGACCTTCGCCAACGGCCCACCATGGAGCTGCTTCGATCGTGTTCGGGGCGATGGCCCGGAACTGGGTCTCGACCGCATCGATCGTGAGATCGTGCCAGTGGAGGTTCATCTCGTCATGGGCCGGCTCGGCATCGTCACCAAGGCGACGGGCCCAGACGACGAGGAACTGGCAGCGAAGGCCAGCATCGTCCATCACCGGGGTGATCATGACTTCATCGGTTTCGCCAAAAGGCTCAGGAGCGAACACGAGTGGTGATTCAGTAGCAATGACTTCTTGGCAGGCCGACTCGAACTGATCTCGAACGTCGCCGCTCAGCAGTTGACGGATGGACCGCCCAAGGAACAGTTCTGGCATGAGTTCGAACGGCATCATGGAGCCGTCTGCATTCACGCGAATCACCATCGAATGCGCACCAAGCATGCGGCGCAAGGGAGCCAGGTCCGAAGCCGTCAATGGGCTCGTGGCTCGGTTTTCAACGGTAAGCACACCTTTCAGTCGGCGCGCTGGCCCAGTGCGTGAGCAAAATCGATAGGTAAAAGTCCTACCTGCGGCCGAATGGACCAATTGACCTGAGCCACTGATCCCGGTCCGCTCAACAAGGGCTCATCAGCCCGTTAAGACAGCCTCAAGTACGAGGTTCTTCACCCAGATCAGGTACGTCTTCGGGAGTTGGGGTCCCAGCGTCGTCGAACGCACGCTGCACATCGTCGTAGGTCAGCACCTCGGACTCGGGCGTCGAAGGGCGCCATCCGGACTGCTGCGAGATGACCCACTTGAAGAAGAGCAAGGCGATGATCGACCAGATGTAGAAGCCGCCACCGAGTTTCATGATCAGCCCTGCGCTCTGCTGATCCTGGGTGACCGACATGT
>CALDGN010000065.1 GCA_937942965.1 uncultured Acidimicrobiales bacterium
ATCTGGATCGACACTCCACCAGAGGTCCGACTGCAGCGGGGTCTTGCGCGCGGCGGCGCCAACACAGTCGAGCAGTGGCGGGAATGGATGGCCGCAGAAGACGAGCACTACGCCCGTGACCCCAGCAAGCAGCGCTCCGACCTCGTCATCCCTGGCACATCGGACGCACCTGGATAGCACCTCGCGGTCCGAGCTCAGTCCTGGTTAAACACCGGCGCCCGCTTTTCGAGGAACGCCAACATGCCCTCGGTCGCGTCTGGCGTGCCCGCCGTCTGGTGGACGACTTCGCGCTCGGCCGCCAACAGTTCCTCGAGCGTCTTGTGCTCGGCATCGTGCAGCGCGTGAATCATGCCGGCCACTGCCAGTCGCGGCTGTGCCGCCAGCTCAGCGGCCAACGCGAATGCACGATCATGCAACTCGTCGAGCGGCCACACCTCGTGCACCAGCCCGATCGCGAGCGCCTCGGGTCCCGAGATCTTCTTCGATCGCAGAATCATGTCGAGCGCATGGTTGCGCCCAACCGTCTTGGCCAGCCGGGCACTTCCGCCCCATGCCGGCACGGCGCCGAGATCGAGTTCAGGCAGGCCGATCTGAGCGCCCTCTGCCGCAGCGAGCCGGAACGTGCACCCGAGCGGCAGTTCGAGGCCACCACCCAAGCAGTAGCCAAACAACGTGGCGACCGATGGCTTGCCCATCGTCTCGATGCGAGAGATCACGTCGAGGCGCTGATCGAAGAACGCATCGCGGCTACCAGCTCGTTCGAGGCCCTCGCCCATCTGCTTGAGGTTCATGCCCACGGAGAAGTTCGTCGTGCCTTCGGCCGTGACGACGAACGAGCGAACGGCATCGTCGGCTGCGATGTCCTCGACGACCTCGCACAACCGATCGACGTATTCGAGCGACATGCGATTGAGTGGGTCGTCATTGCACGAGATCACGGCCACGCCGTTGTCGTGCTTTGTGTACAGCAGTGGTTCTTCGCTCATTCGCTAGCTCGCTAACCGAATCGTCGCCGTGCCTGGCGTGAGAATTTCGCCCGCATCGTCGGCAACATAGAGCTCGAGCCCGACCTGCCCGGAATCAAGATCGATCGAGGTCACGCGTCCGCCACTCACGAGGGTGTCGCCGAGATGGGATGCTCGGCGGTTTGAGTACTCGAAGCGGACCAGCGCATCGTCTGGGCCAAGCCAGTTCAACGCGACCTGGCTGATCCAGTCGCCTTGGAGCGGACCGTCGATGACGACGCCTGCGTGGCCTTCGACCTCGGTGGTGTAGGGCTCGTCATAGTGAATCCGATGAGCGTTCCACACGGCAGCGTTATAGAGGAACAGGCTGACATTGGTCGGGGTATGGACTCGCTGCGGCAGCTCCATGCCAACCGACAGGTCGTGAATCGACGGCATCAGCGGGCAATCCCGGTCTGTCGTTCTTCCATCACCGGTTCGCCGGCTGCGTCGACGATGACCCGGTGGTACTCGGTGAAGATCAGCGGGCCCGTGCGGCCCTGCTTCTCGGTGATGCCGACGAGCGTGCGAGTTGAGGTCAGCACATCGCCCGCGACGATCGGTCGGTGGATCTCGATCTCGGTCCCGCCTGCCATCACTCGTTTGAGCGGCAGCGACGGACCTCCGCCGCGACGACGTGCGAGCCCGTCCGAGCGCAACTCGTCCATCGTCGGAATCTCGGTGAAGAGATTGAAGATGAACATCGGCGGCGCTTCGTCGCCGTCGAGGTAGCACTGCGCCTGTTGCTCGGTCGCAGCCGAGTACTTCTGGATATCGCGGCGCGTGACCTCGACGGTCACCTCGGGGTCGGTCGATCCGACCCACGCCATGATCTCATCTGTCAGCAAGGTCATAGACCGAGCGTAGGTTCAGCCGCTATCCGACTTGAAAGCCACCAATGGTCAGGTACGGACCGGTCGTGCCAGCGGCATTGGTCGCTTCGACCGAGAAGTCGTAGAAGCCGAACTCAGGGAAGTCGATCGTAAAGACGCCATTCTCATCAAGCGATGCAGACGGATCCGGCAAGGACTCGATGCCATTCACCAGCGAGTACGTCAAGTCGCCGCCGAGCGGATCGATATACAACTCGCTGAAGTCGATGACGATCTGATTCTGATCGATCTCGGGGAAGAACGTGTCCGGACCGATGTAGATCGGCCGCAACGTTGCACGGATCGTGAGTGCCCGCATCGCCGTCTGGCCGCCATCTGACGCTTCGACCGTGATGTTGCGGGTTTCGTCATTGGGAATCGCTGGACCCGAGACGACGCCATTGAGCGCATCGATCGACGCCCCCCATCCACCATCGCTCACGATGGAGAAGGTGAGCACATCGCCGTCACCGTCGCTGAAACCGGACGCAATCGAGAAGCTGACCGGCTGGTCTGCGGGAACCTGACGGAAGGTCGACTCGCTGAAGTTCCAGAAGGGAGCACCAGGCGCCGGCGGATCCGGCACAAAGAAGTGCCAGTCGGTCATGACGAGGCCGCCCGAGATCGTCTCGACCGTCGTGCCATCGACACTGACCTGACCCACACCCTTGACCTCGAACGTGCCGGTCTCGGGATTCAACGACCAGAGGTCGAGTTGTGTGCCGGGCGCGTAGCCCTTGGTGTTTGGCAGGTCGAGTGGCGCTGGTGGATCAAAGGCGATGCCAAGCGGTTGCACGGTGACGATCAGTGGATCCTCGGCAACGACCCAGGCAGGCATGGCACTCGGGGTGCAGCAGCCAGGAACGACGCTGATGGACAGCTCGCCTGTGAACAGCTGGCCGGTCGCAATCACCGTCGCAGAGTTAGGGGCGACGGCCAGGTTCGTTCGGCTACCAGCCACCAATGCATCGATGTCGACGTTGCCGACGTTGGTTGTGGTCGTTGGATCGATCGTGACGGCGTTTGCCGTCATCTGGGTGCTGTAGAACGTGCCGAGATCCAGCAGCGAATCGCCAGCTGGCACCGCAATCGCGTTGTGATAGTCGGTGTACGTCAGGCCGTTCGGAGCGAGCGCAGCCGTTGAACCAACGATCTGGAAGTTGCTCGTACCTTCGGGTGCGGCGGGCATCGAGAAGATGCCGTTGGCATCGGTGAGCACCGACACAGCGCCGAGGTTGATCGTCGCGCCGACCACGGGAACGGTGTTGCCGTTCGCCGCTTCTTG
>CALDGN010000066.1 GCA_937942965.1 uncultured Acidimicrobiales bacterium
CCGACTTCGAACTTGGCGCGCTGCTGACCACCGAAGTGCTGTCATCGGTCGCCAAGCACGAAGCCGTCACCGCGCTCATCTCGGGTGCTGGCGTCGAGGTCGCTGCGCTCAACCGCCTGTGCCGCGACCTTGTCGAAGCCGGCGTCCACGTCGAACTTTCGATGTCGCTCATCGACATCATGCACCGCCGCTTGACCGTTCGTCCGCTCGGCCGTTTCCCCGTCGCTTACCTCGAACCCGTCCATCGCGATGGTTGGCGAACCAAGGCGAAGCGCACGTTTGACGTCGTGACGTCGGTTGCGCTGCTCACGCTCCTGAGCCCGATCATGCTCGTCATTGCACTCGCCGTGCGGTTCGGCTCCAAAGGCCCGATCATCTTCCGTCAAGCCCGCGTCGGCCGCGACGGTCGCTCGTTCGACATGCTCAAGTTCCGCAGCATGGTGCAAGACGCCGAAGAACAGCTCGAGGCGCTCCGCAACGAAGCTGACTCGGACAGCCCGCTGTTCAAGATGAAGAAGGATCCTCGGATCACTCGCATCGGCGGCATTCTGCGACGCACCTCGCTCGACGAGCTGCCACAGCTGTTCAACGTGATCCGCGGCGAGATGTCGCTCGTAGGCCCACGCCCTGCGCTTCGCCACGAAATGGCGAACTGGAGCCCCGAGCTCTACGGCCGACTGCGCGTGCAGCCCGGTATCACCGGCCTGTGGCAGGTTTCGGGCCGTAGCGAAGCGAGCTTCGACGAATACACCCGTCTGGACCTGTACTACGTCGACAACTGGTCGTTGACTGCAGACCTGCAGATCCTCGCCCGAACCGCATCCGCGGTCGTGCGCTCCGACGGCGCGTACTAACTAGCCGCAGTCCCGCACGACGAGCGCAGGTCGATCGACCTCGCGGGTTGCGTTGCCTGTCCCGATGAACAGCGGCGTCTTGCCGTCATCGTTCGGGGGAATCTCCGCGAGCTGAAGTCGGAACGTGGTCGGGGTTGCCGTGTCGACAGTGCTGGTCACGTCGATCACGTGGTGGCCGCCGACCGTGCTGGCGTCGAACCACGCTGCGTCGATCAATGCGCCGGGTTCAGTGAACGCGTCGCGGTCGAGCGCTGGAATCCCGTCGAAGACGAAAAGCTCGACCGCTGACGGAAGCGCTGGCTGGCGTGATCCCACGCGGACTCGCAGCTCGACGGTCGCGTCTGCGGGCAGCGGGTCGAGTGCGTCGAAGTGCAGCACCGCTCGGTGATCTGAGCCGTCGTTGGCCTGGTCGCCAATGCCAACGAACCGGTTCTCTAAGCCAAACACGAAGTCGTAGCGGCCGTCGCCATCGCCGTCGACGACCGCTCGGTCGTCGTCGCGGCCAAGCATCGTGGACACGATGGGGCAGCTCGCTGGAGCAGGCAGCGCTGCCGGGCCGCCGAAGAGTTCGCCCGAGGAGAATCGCCGAAACGCCTCAGCGGTCTCGGCGCTGCTGTCGATCCACCAGTCGCACGTCGACTCGTCGTCGTGGTCGTTGTGGAAGAACACGATCGTCTCGATCGCGGCGTATCGGTCTTCGGCAAGCAGGTCGGCGAGCTCGTCGAGCCACTCGGCCTTGCGGCCGGGGTCGTCGGGGTCCTCGTCGGAGCCGATCTCGGCGAACATCAACGGCTTACCCGGGTGCAACAGCCCAAAGTTGATCAGCGGATCGAGCAGCAGTTCGGGGGAACGCCAGTCTTCGGAGGCGCCGCGACAGCCAAACCAGTTGAACGCGTCGGCAGCGATCCAGTCCACGTAGTCGTCGCCAGGCCAGAACAATTCGACGTCATCGGGGCGGCTCATCGTGAACAGGGTCATGATCCAGGCGAGTGGCACGTCGGGTGCGGCCTCGTTGACCACGTCGGCGAAGCGCTGCCACGCTGCTCGGAACTCTGCCGGTGTCCCGAACTCGGGCTCGATGTCAGCCTCGTGGTGGAACGTGAGTCGAAGTGGGCCCTCGAAGGCAGCGATCCGATCCGCCCACAGCATGAGCTCGTCGTGCACTTGGGTGCCCGGCGCGGCCGAAGCGATGGTCTCCCACGGGACCACGGTGCCGTCTTCGCGGCGAGCGTTGACCGACAGGTGCAAGGTCCGGCCGCCGTCGCTGGCCCATTGCTGGCGCAGGTTCGGAAACTCGCTATCCCAGAACGCGTAGCTGCGCAGCAACTCGACTTGGCGGTCAGCAACCGTCTCAACGGTCACCAAAGCATCGATAGGCGTCTGACCGGCTCGGCGACCGGCGGCGGCGCCGAGCTCGACGATGCGAGGCCCTGGCTCATCGGGGTCTGTGCTGGGGTCTGCATCCTCGTCGGGTTCGTCCGCAGTAGCAGTACCTGTCGCGGCTGTCCCTGGATCGTCGCCGCTTGTTTCGGTGGGGTCAGGATCCGCAATTGCTCGTTCTCCGACGACCGGGGCGCTCGACGTGCACGCCGATGCCAACATGACGCAGACAAGCGTCACGCAGGCGAAGAAAACCTGGGCCCGCACGTCCAAGGAGGATCTGCCCATGGGCCGCATCGTAGATCTCGCCGGTCCAAAACAACGGTCGGAGGCCGACTCGCCACCGCCCGTATACCCCGCTAGGTCGCTTGCGCCCTTTGCCCGCGGCCAAACGAGGTTTGGCGTGAGCAAAAGTACCCTTCGCAGAATCAAGCGTTTAGGCCATGAGTAATATTGGCGACTATGGCGCAGTAACGGCGTCCACAACGACGAGGCAACGCAGTGAGCGTTTTGAGATCAGCATCAGCGGCCGGCAGTTCGGCGCAAGCGCGCCGTGCTGGAACCGCGCCCGGGCTTGCCCGTCGCTCCCTCGCCGTGATCGGCGCGATCTGCTTGGTGCTCGCTGCCTGCGGTAGCGACGAACCGACGGATGTCGCCCAAGCCGAAGAGTCGTTGGTGCCGGCAACGACCGATGCGGTCGAGCTCGAAGACGCCGAAGAATCTGTCGGCGATGCGGTCGAGACGACCGATGTTGCCCAGAGCGACACCGACGCTCAGCCTGATGGCGACAGCGCTGAACCAGATGCGTCCGACACCGAAGACGCTGCGTCCGACGCCGACGACGCCGACGATGCTGACGACGCCGATGATCCTGGCGGTCTCGACGCAGCAACGCTCGGTGATCGAGGACTCCGAATTCCTGGCCTCGAGCTGCCCGAGGACAGCAGCGCAACGACCGAGCCGACGGCGACTCCTGCGGCCGCTCCGACGAGCACGCCCGAGCCTGAGCCCGTGAGTGTCGAGCCGACGCCGACACCTGAGCCGACCCCAACTTCGCCGCCTCTCAATGACCCGTTGCAGCCACAGCCGCAGCTTCCGCAGCAACCCGTTCACTCCGACGATCTTGCGATCGACGGCCCGCCGACCGACGACGGCAGCGACATCGAGATCATTTCCGATGCGGGCGTCCTGGCCTGTGCCACCACCGAAGCGGCGATCGAGTTTCTCGACCGAGGTGACCTGACCCGCACCCAAGAAGCCCTGCAGTCCGCCGGAGCGCTCGCCTCGACCGCCAGCGAATCGGCAATTGCCGCACTGGCAACGCAGATGAGTTCCGCGGGCCGAGACAGCGACGCATCATTCGATGCCATCGTGGCGATGCTCAGCGCATGCGCCCAGTACGGCTATGAAGTCTGACGCCTCCGACGCTCGTTCGAGCGTGCTGCTGGTCGCCTCGCCCGGTGGCCACCTTTCGCAGATGAAGCTGCTCATGCCGTGTTTCGCTGACTTCGAGCGTCGGTGGGTGACGCTCGATCACGAGAGCGTCGACGTTGACGGTGACGATGTCGTCTTTGGCTACGGGCCAACGACTCGAAACCTCGTCAACTTCGTGCGCAACCTCGGCCTCGCATGGCGAGAGCTGCGCCGCTCACGGCCTGACGTGATCGTGTCGACCGGTGCCGCAATTGCGGTTCCGTTCTTCGTGCTCGGCCGGCTCATGGGTGTTCGCACCGTCTACCTCGAGGTCTATGACCGGGTCGACTCGCGCACGCTCACCGCACGCCTCGTCAAACCCTTCACCGACGCGTTCCTGCTGCAATGGCAGTCCCAACGCGATCTCTATGGCACCGGCACCGTTGTCGGCGCCATCTATTGACCCACCCACAACCCGAACATTCCCCCCCATGTTTGTCCTCGCCACGGTCGGAACCGACCACCATCCCTTCGATCGATTCATTGACTGGATCGACGCGTGGCACGCCGATCACCGCGACGTCGAAGTCTTCGTGCAGTACGGCACGTGCAACCAGACGCCCGTCTCGCCCGGCTCCCAGTGGGTCGAAGGCCACGAGCTCGCGTCGATGATGGCCCGCGCCGATGCCATCGTGTGCCACGGCGGCCCGTCCACGATCATCGAAGCTCGCACCAACGGCACCGTTCCCGTGGTGCTGCCCCGCAACCCTGAACTCGGCGAACATGTTGACGGTCACCAGATGCGCTTCGCCGACTTCATGGCCGAGCAAGACAACATTCTGCTCGCTCGCACCAAGGACGATCTCGCAACCCACCTCGGTCGGGTGCTCGGCGGCGAGGTCGCTGCACCCGAGGTCTCCGCAAACCAAACCGCCACGCTGGCCCAGTTCTCCTCGGTGCTCGAGGATCTGCTGGCCAAGCCCTGTCGCCCGCTACTCGGAGTCCGAGGCCGCTGATGACCGCACTTTCTACGCCAGGAACGAACACCCAGATGAGCTCCGAAGCCAAGCCGGTTGACAACGACGACCTGGTGTCGGTCGTGATCGCCACCCGCGATCGGCCCGAGATGCTGCGCCAAGCAATCTCCGCCATCAATGCATCTGACTACGAAGGTCCGATCGAAACAGTGGTCGTGTTCGACCAGTGTGATCCCGATCTGTCGATCGTCTCCGACGATCCACTTCGTCAGGTTCGCGCCATCGCCAACGCTCGCTCGCAAGGACTCGCTGGCGGTCGCAACACCGGCGCCTTTGCCGCCACGGGTCGCTGGCTCGCGTTCTGCGACGACGACGATGAATGGCTCCCTGCCAAGCTGCGCAAGCAGGTCGACCTGTTGCGCGATGCGCCGACCGCGACCTTGGCCACGACCGGCATCTTCATCCGTTACGACGGCGAGGACTTCGACCGCATCCCCGAACAGAGCCGGTTGACGTTCGACGGGTTCCTCGACGATCGCATGACCGAGGTCCACCCCTCGAGCTTCGTGATGGACCGCGAATGGTTCATCAATGACATTGGCCTGGTCGACGAAGAACTTCCTGGCAGCTATGCCGAGGACTACGACGTCTTGCTCCGCGCCGCTCGCATCGGTCAAGTTCTGTCCGTGCCCGAGCCACTGGTGACCATCAACTGGCATCCCTCGACGTACTTCCGTGAACGCTGGACGATGATCGACGACGCACTTGGCGTGCTCGTCGACAAGCACCCCGAGTTCGCCGGCGCTCCTGTCGGCCTCGCTCGGGTCCGTGGCCAGCAGGCGTTCGCTGCGGCTGCTGGTGGCGATCGTCGCCGTGCCCTCAAGCTCATCGTTGAAACCGTCAAGCTGCGCCCGCTCGAAAAGCGCACGCTCGCCGCACTCGCGGTCGTGATGGGTGTTCCCGCAGGTGCTCTGCTCCGGCTGGCACACCGCATGGGTCGTGGCATCTAGACATGGCTTCTTCGAACGCATTCGACTTCCGCCGTGGCGATCACGGTCGCGGCGACGACAAGTCACTGTTGTGGCGCTTGCGCCGCCCGATCGTTCCTGCAGCCAAACGCGCGCTCCGTGCCTATGGCACCGCAACGGCGTCGAGTCGAGTGTTGCCTTCGTATCTTTTGATCGGGGCCAAGCGCGGCGGTTCGACCACCCTGGCCCGCAGCCTCGCTGCTTCGCCTGGTGTGCAGGGCTTGTTCCCGGCCCGCGAGCAGCTCAAGGGCCCCTACTACTTCGACGTGAATTTCGATAAGGGCGAGTCGTGGTATCGCTCGCACTTCCCGACGCGTCGTGCATTGGGTTCCGACATCGTTGGCGAGTCATCGCCGTACTACATCAGCCACCCACATGCCGCCGAACGGGCCCGCCAGCTTGTGCCCGACGCGCGGATCATTTGTGTTCTCCGACACCCTGTAGAGCGGGCCTTCTCGCACTACCGCGAACGCGTCAAGCAAGGTGTCGAAACCCTAGACACCTTCGAAGCTGCGATCGACGCCGAATCAAGCCGTATCGACGGCGAAGTCGACCGCATGGAACGCGACCCCAGCTACGTGAGCTGGGAGCACCTCAACTTCGCCTACTGCGATCAGAGCCGGTACGCCGCGTCGCTCGAGCGCTGGTTCGCACACTGGCCGAGCGAGCAGCTGCTGGTGCTACGGAGCGAAGATCTCTACGCCGACCCTGCCGCAGTGCTCGACCGCACCCGCGACTTTTTGGGTCTCGCGGGACTCAAGACAAGTAGTGCAACTGCGGTGCAAAACCACAACCAACTGCCGCCAGCAAAAATCTCTGCCGAGACGCGTCAGCGCGTCTGGAACCTGGTCAACGCCGACGTCGAGCGGCTTGCCCAACTCACAGGTCAGGCACCGCTCTGGTCACTCGATGGACCGATCCAATCGACAGCGAGCCACGCATGACAACAACAAAAGTGACGCTCTGCGTTCACGCAAACTTTGTTCGTGGCCAATCGGGTGTTGTTCTGGGCACACATGCTCACCACGACCCCCGAGACCAACAGAAGCATGAAGCTCCGGGAGTACATTAATACGATGCGCACTACACCTATGCGACGCATTGGCACAGCTGTTCTTGCAGTTGTCGCGATGTTCGCAACACTTCTTGGGACGGTGTCCCAGGCTGAAGCTCAAGGGGCCAACCTCGCCCTGAATCAGCCCACCACCCAGTCCTCTGTTGACTTCGGCGGAGCGTCCGCTCGTGCGGTCGACGGAAACACCAACGGCAACTACGCCGGCGGCTCGGTCACGCATACCAACACCGAGCTCAACCCGTGGTGGCAGGTCGATCTCGGCTCCAGCCAGAGTGTTGGAACCGTCAGCCTCTTCAACCGCACCGACTGCTGCTCGGATCGGCTGACGAACTTCTACGTCTTCATCTCCGACGCAGACCTCACCGGTCGTGCGCTGACAGACATCGTCAGCGACGCATCGATCACGCGCACCCACTTCACCGGCACCGTGGCCGCTTCGACGGCGATCAGCATCAGCGGCTCCGGACGTTACGTGCGCATCCAGAAGGTCGGGACCGGCATTCTCTCCCTTGCCGAAGTCTTCGTGAACGCTCCTGACGTTGGCGATGCGTTCGTCGTCAACCCCGGTGACCAGCGCAACACCGTCGGCGACTCGATTCGCCTCCCCATCCAGTACGGCGGCTTGATCGACGTTGTCGGTCTGCCCAACGGCTGGACCTTCACCAACGACGAAATCGTCGGTACGGCCTCGACCGTTGGTCGCTGGCCCATCGAACTCCGTGTCTCGGGCGCAAACGGAAGCGACATTGCCTTCTTCCAGTGGATCGTCACCGACGGCGCACCGGGCGGCGAAGTCGCCGAACACCCACCGGTTGATCCTCGCACGCTGAACATGCGCCCGATCGAGGGCGACGGCGTGGTCTGGGACCGCTTCAACAACGACACCACCACCTCGCTCGACATCACCGTCTGGGACATGCAACAGCTCGGTGACTGGATGTACGTCGGTGGCGAGTTCAAGCAGGTCATCGAGAGCAACGGCACGACGCACAACCAGCGCCACCTCGCTCGCTTCTCCATCCGCACCGGCCGGTGGGATCCGAGCTTCCGCCCGCAGCTCGACGGCAACGTCCACGCCATGGAAGTCAGCCCTCGTGGCCGACTGAT
>CALDGN010000067.1 GCA_937942965.1 uncultured Acidimicrobiales bacterium
CGCTGCTTCTTCAGTGTTCAGCCATTCAACGTCAGTCACTATCCGTCACTGTAGTCACCCCCTGGCGTCAAGCTCACGCGGTACGGGCCTTGCTGCAAGTTGCACGCTCTCGCCACGACCGCTGAGGACAAGGGTTGCTCGCCCCGTGATACGGCCGAGTCCGGGCACGTCGGGGCGCCGGATGCGGAAGATCTCGCCGTCGAGTTGGGAGCCACCGAGCAGCAGGCCAGCGCCACTCCCCCGTACCGATGCAGCAAGCGACCGAGGCGAACGGGCGTCGTCGACGGTTGAGGCAACGACGACCGTCGCAAGACGATCTCGACGCTGCACGAGCGCAGCAAGGGCGGTCGCAAGGTCGTCGGGAAGCCGGTCGGCGTCATCGACGAGTACGACGATGGGCCCGCCTGCCGGTGTGTCTGATTTGCCATCAGCTGGTTGGGTCAGCTCGGCGAGACGCCCGAGGGCGGCGTCGCGGCGTGTGCAGAGCACGTTGACGCCGGCCTGCTCGACCATCGCCCCGATCAGGTCGAGCGCTGATGAGCGACCCGAACCGGGCGGTCCTGCGATCAGCAGATCGCGGCCCCACCGCAGCGGCAACCGGACCGGGTCGAGATCGCTATATCGGACCCCGATAGCCATATCGATGCCATCGCAGCCATCAGCGCCAACAAGAACCGGCGCTGGCAGCTGCTCGGCGGCGAGGTACTCGGGGCAACGTTTGACGGGGTCTGCAATTGAGCGGTTGCGGACATGGAGCGATCCGGCCACAGGTGCGTCGCCGACGAGAACGACGTGGCCAGTCTCGATGTCGATCAGATGCATCGGCGGCCCCGTCGGCGGCGCGCTCGTGCCGAGCATGAGATGAGCAGTGGGGTCCGCGACGGCGCCGAGCAACCGGTGCGGCATGTGTTGCGCGATCCGATGTGGGAGGTCTCGAACCGATCGGGCGCCGATCACCAGATGGATGCCGACCGTGGGCCCGGTGCGGGCGATGGTTTCGAGTCGTTCGACGATCTCAAGTCGTTCAAGATCGTCGAACCCTGCGAGCAACGATCCGATGTCGCTGATCGCAAGTAGCCACCGCTCGGTACGCCTGGATCTGGCGCCCGGCACGGCATGGCGTTCGAGGAGCGCGAGCAAACGCTCGACACGTTCGCGGTCGGTCGGAGCGACTACGCCACCCACACACGCCTGGCTCTCCCAGTCGACGTGCTGATCCGAGGTCACGACATACGCAACGACGCCCGATTCGGACGCTTGGATCACATCGCTTACGAGACTCGCGACCAGCTGCTGGATCGGATCAGGGTCGCCACTGAACACCACCAGACCACCGTTGGACGGTTCCCAGCCGTAGGGCGACTGTTCGCGGGCCTCGGGCATGTCGGCGATGCCGATGATGTGGCCTGACGGCGCTGACCCCATATCGAGGAGCCTTCGGCGCAGGTCTCGAGCGGAGATTCGTTCAGGTAGCGATGGAAGCCAGATCGCCGGCGCTCGAACTGGTTGGGGGTGGGCATCAGTTCGCGACTCGAACTCCGCAGCCTCCACGACCCACTGCGCAAGCACCTCGAGCGGCGCAGGCCCTCCAGTAGACGCGCCGGTCTCGGTGGGTACTGCCGAGTCGGTCATCGTGAACCGGACCACACGCTGTCCCGATACCTGCGGGATCGCTGGCGCAACGGTGCTGCACACCTGCACGGTGCGGATGTCGTCGGAACCGACACGAACGACCGCTCGACCCGGATGCCGGCGATCCAGCTGGCAGGCATCGGGGACGCCGACGACGTCGTGCGACTCGTGCGCATGCTGCACCCGCAAGGCAATACGCAGATTGGTGTTCGCCCGAATCCGATGGTCGACTACGCCTGATGGTTTCTGCGTCGCCAAGATGAGGTGCATCCCGAGGCTTCGGCCGCGAGCTGCGAGATCGATCAGGCCATCGAGGACCTCGGGATAGTCGTTGGCGAGTACCGCGAACTCGTCAATCACGACCACCAGGCGCGACAAATGGTCTCCACGACGAAGCCGCTCTTCGCGTTCACGGAGCTCAGCACGAAGGCCAGCCAGGGCGCGAGCGACCACACCGTCATCGAGATCCGTGATGAACCCAGCGACGTGCGGCAGGTCGGCGCAGCCGTCGAATGCGCCGCCGCCCTTGAAGTCGACAAGCACGAACGCAAGGTCCGCGGGCGGCACCGTTGCCGCGAGCGCAAGGACAAGCGTGCGAAGCAGCTCGCTTTTGCCCGATCCGGTCGTGCCAGCGATCAAGGCATGAGGGCCGTCGGCGACAAGATCAAAGGTGGCGAGGCCCGAGGCCTCGGTCCCGAGCACGAACGACAGGCCGGCTTGCCCCCCAGCCGCCATCACCCGGCATTCGTAGCTCCGCCGGACGTCGTCAGGGCCGGTGATGCCCATGGCGTGGGCCAAGCTCGGAGCGGTGAGGAGCGCGGCTGTTTCGTCCTGCCCGTGCTCGGGATCGTCGACCGCAGCGAGCGAACGAGCCCAATCCGAAGCAACCGTTGGCGTGATCCCGACGGCGAGCATGTGCGGGACGTCGTCGCTCGAACCGTCGGCGCTGATCCGGACACTCTTGGTACAGGCGGCCGGCAAAGCACCCAGAGTCGCTGCTACGGAAAGCACCGTCAGTTCGACCTCGGCCTCGTCAGCAGCCCTGACGACCGATGCCACGTCGGCCTGCGGATCATCGACAATGAGGAGCACCCCGCTGGCGCGCAACCCGGCCCACGCACCTAGGTCCTGAGGATCGCTCCGCAGTCGTGCGTCGAGGTGCGGCAGCCACTTGAGCCAGTCCCATCCAGCGTCATCGCTGGCGAGCAGAGCGATCGCAAGGTCGGCCGGACCGCGCAGCGTCGCGAGCTGCATGACGATCGAGCGCACAACCGCTCGAGCCGCATCGGTGTCGCCGTGGCAACCCAGCCCACGGTCAACGGCCAAGTCGATCGAGCGAGGAACCGGGCGCAGTATCAAATCGGCACCCTCGTCACAGAGTTCGGCGGGCGGCGGCGACACCCAGACCGGCTCGGCCCGTTGAGGGCCGACGCCGATCACGATGTTGAGACGGTCGTCGTCGTCGGATCGCCGTTCCCACAGGCGCACCGATCGAGATCTCGCTCGTTCGCGGAGATGCGCGATATGCGGGTGACGCATCCACGCATCGCTACTCATCGCAGCCGACTGCGCCCGCAGCTCGGAGCGAACCTGCGCTCGTGCCGCCACGATGGCCGCGTCGCGCTGGATCGTTTGCTTGCGCCGCGAACGGCGCTGCTCGAACCACCTGCCGAGCACAAGCACTGGCCCCATGAGCGCAAACAGGGCGAAGAGCGGCCGGAAGAAGAACGCCATGGCAATGCCGATCGGCAACGGCGCCAACAGACTGGCCCAGGACAATGGGGACGCTGGCCCCGGCAGAGGCGGCAACACCGGCGGCTCAATCGGCACGATGGAGTCTGGGACGTTGACACGCGGCGGACGCCGAAAGGAGCCTGAGCGGCACGGTTCGACTTCGACGACCGGTGACACCGCGAGGAGATGCGATGGAGCGCTGGTCGACGCATCGCTGCAGTCCATGGCTGTTGGCTCGATCAACACTTCGACCTTGGCCCCCGCTATAGACCAGGTCTGCGGCGGGCCCTGCGGCGGTGCCACCTCGAGGACCGTTCCCGAGGTCAGACGGCAGGCACCGGGCGACACATGGGTGGTGTGACCGCTCGCGAGTCCAGCCACGACCGCCAACTCGAGCGCGCGATCATCGCTGTCTTCGGACGTTGCGCCTCCGCTCCCGAGGAGCGCTCCGGCGGCCAACGTTCGCCCCGCGGGGCTGCGTAGCACGCTGGTTGGGTCTTCTGCGCCACTCGAAGCGTCGCCGCTCGAACCGGCGCTGCCCGCCACGTCGGTGATGACTGCAGCTGGTAGCTCGAGCTCGGCCAGCACTGCAGCCAGCGGAGCATCGCCGGGGACAAGCACGTCGACCGCCCCACCACCGACTCGAGCAGCCACGGGCACATGCCCAGACGGAACGATCGTCATGTCGGCGGAGTCATACGAATCGACCTACGGGTCGGGATCCTCCGATGCGCCGGACATCAGCCCAGGCGGGCGGCGGGCTCGGAGCAACCGGGCGGCGAGGCGCAGGCGCCTGAACCGGAGCAGCGACGACGCCATCGGGCTGTTCCGGCAGCCAGCTCCACCCGGACGATGCCAGCGCAAGACTGTTCAGCTGGGCCGAGTACGCGATCATCGCTGCGTCGTAGGCCGCCAGTTGGGCTTCGTAGGCCGCGATGATCGCCGCCCGCTCCCGGCAGAGCTGAGCTGCAGCTTCGACCGCAGCGGCCGCGGACGTGGCCTGCCCCGCACATGAGGCCAGCCGGACCGGTGCGAGCCGACCGAGCCTGCCGCCTTGCACGACCGATGCTGTATCGATTGATCGCACGGCCGCGGAGAGACCTCGAAGTTCGGCGCTCACTGCGGAGAACTCGATGGCCGCGGCCGAGAACTCGGCGCCCGTCGGCACATCAACCGACCGAGATTCCGCTGTTCATGGCGACTTCGAGATTGTCTCGCTGGGCGTCGACGGCCTGGGCCATGCTCGTCGTCGAGGTCTGCGCCTGGTCGAGGCTCGACGCGACCTGGCCTTGGAAGCCCTCGATCACGGTGCTGAGCTGCTGCATCTGGGCATCGAATTCGGCATACGCGTCGGTCACTGCCAGTTCGAGCTGTCCCATCGCTCCGGTGAAGTCGGTGTAGGCGCCGTCGAACACGGCTCGGTTGGCTCCGGTCCACGTTGTGGTCTCGAGCTGGCCTCTCGACGCATCGACGGTCCCTCGCAACGCATCCATCGCTGACGTGATCGACGAAACCGCAGTCGCAAACGTGCCGTGCATTTCGTCGACGACCCGAGCCGCGATCCCTTGCGTGTCGCCGCTGACGTGATTGATTTCGGTGGTGGTGACGCCGAGCCTCGATGACAGCTCGATCAGTTCCGCAGGCGTTGCGCCCAACATGGCCATGATGCACTCCTCAGTTCGAATGACGTTTCACAGCATTTCATGCAAACCCGTCGCTCGTCAACATGAAATTGCATGACGGTGGTCGAGAGGCATGCCCAGCCTCTGCTGCCACGTCTCCGCTCCCACCCCTCTGCTTCGAGCTGCCAAACTGCTCCCGATGCCAAGACTGCTGCTGTCGCGCAAATTCGCCTGGAACCTGCTCGCCGTCGTCGGCCTGCTCGCCGCCTGCACGGTCGGGACCGATCACCTGACCGTTACCGATGACGACATTGCGGTGCCGCCGGCCGCAACCAGCGAGTCGTCCTCGGACACCTCACCGACCTTTGAGCCAACGCCCGTCCCCGACAGCGACCCTGACTCGGCCAGCGAGAGCGCCGACGATGACCCCGCTATAGACAGCGGCTCAGTAGGCGACATCGATCCGGCGCTCGACGGCGGACCCGGCCTCGGCGACCGCTACTACCCCGGCTACGGCAACGGCGGCTACGACGTCCAGAGCTACGAGCTCACGATCGACTGGAACCACACCGACAGGGCGATGGACGCAACGGCCGTCATCGATCTAATGCCCACCCAGGAACTTGCCCGCTTCAACTTGGACTTTGTCGGGCTGACGGTCGAATCGGTCGTCGTCGACGGCCAAGACGCAGCGTGGGACCGAAGTGGGCGCGAACTCGCCATCACCCCGAATGCGACGCTTCGTTCCGACGTGCCAACCCAGGTAACGATCGACTACTCCGGCGAGCCCGATGTCCTGCAGAGCTTGGGGGCGCCGTTCTCCGGAGGTTGGACCGACCTCGGCGAGACCATCGTCGTCGTCGGCGAACCCGAGGGCGCAGCGGGCTGGTATCCGGTCAACGAGCACCCGACCGACAAGGCCACGTACTCGATCACACTCACAACGGACAGCTCCCTCGCCGTGGCTGCCAACGGCATCCAGACCGCAAAGATCGTCAACGGCGACGGCACCACAACGTGGACCTACGTGACCGACGATCCCCAGGCGAGCTATCTGACAACGCTCGGCATCGGCGACTTCGTGTTTCACGAGGGCGACCCGAGCCGAAGCGGCATTCCCGTGCGCCATTGGTTCCATGCCGACAAGTTCGAAGAGAGCGTCATCACGATGGAGCGCACCGGCCAGATGATCGATGCGTTCGAGAGCATCTTTGGTCCGTACCCCTTCGATGTGTACGGGTCGATGGTCGTCGACCAGGATCTCGGCTTCGCACTCGAAACCCAGACGCTCTCCGTCTTCGGCGGCGATCTCGTCGACCAGTTCGCGACCTACGAGGACATCGTCGCTCACGAACTGGCGCACCAGTGGTTCGGCAATCACGTGAGCCTCGGCCAATGGTCTGACATCTGGCTGAACGAGGGATTTGCGACCTACAGCGAGTACCTGTGGCTCGAACAGATTGAGCCGGGCTATGACATCGATGCCGACATCCGTGAGCTGCACGCCAACCTTGGCTTCATCACGGGGTCACCACCCGGGGCACCGCCTGCTGACGACCTGTTCAACGCCTCGGTCTACATCCGAGGCGCGTTCACCTTGCATGCGCTGCGGTTGACGATCGGCGACGAAGCGTTCTTCCAGACCGTTGCCCAGTGGGTTGAAGAGTTCGGCGGCTCGTGGGCCGTGACGAGCGACTTCATCCAACTCAGCGAAGAGGTCAGCGGCCAGGACCTGGGTGCGTTCTTCGATACCTGGCTGTTCGCCGAAGGTCTGCCCGAGTTGCCTCCGGCCTAGCCATTGGAATGGAAGCTGCCTGTTCAGGGCAGCCCTAGTTCAGGGCAGCCCTAGTTCAGAGCAGCCCTAGTTCAGAGCAGCCCTAGTTCAGAGCAGCCCTAGTTCAGAGCAGCCCTAGTTCAGAGCAGCAGAGAGGCGCTCGAAGCCGGCGATGCCGGCATTGCCGCCGAGACGATCGAGCACCGTGCCGTCGGCATCGATAGCGATGAAGGCAGGGAACCCGCTGAAGCCATAGGCCTGCAGGAGGGTCGCCGCTTCGTCATCGACGAGGACCGTCTCGGTCCAGCCTTCGGCGGTGAACCAGGCGCTGGGCGGGTAGTTACCGCGGGTGTCGTCGACGACCGTCGACACGGCCACGAACTCGGCGCCGTTCGGCAGACCAACATCGTCGAGCCATGCGGTCAGCTCGGGCAGTTCTGCTTGGCAGTGCGGGCACCAGTGGGCGAAGAAGCCGATGATCCGAGGCTGGCCAGCTGCGAGCTCAACGACCTCGCCGGTGGCCAGGCTCGTGGCTTGGGTAACTGGCACCGTCTGGCCCAGTGCGGGGTCGGCGCCCTCGCCGGTGAATTGAGCGAGCGGACTTCCAACGACGATGACCGGTGCGATCTCGGGGATCTCTGGCCCACCGAACGTGCCGGGCTCAACTGCGGGCGCAGCTGACGCTGCCTCGTCAGTGTCATCGGCCGTTGCGGCCTCGCCCGAATCTGTGCTGGCGGTGCTGTCGGTCGTCGTGACCTCGGCAGGAGTGTCGGCGTCGGATGCGGCCTCGTCCCCTCCCCCGAGTGCGGTGACGAGCACGGCGATGACACCGGCGACCAGGATCAGGCCAGCCAGGAGCATCAGTGGCGACTGGGCCCAGGCCGGGCGCCCCTCGCCGAGGTCCCGTTGGGCCTTTTCGAGTGGGGTGTTGTCGTTCATCGGATCTCCTCGGGGGATGTGGTTCGTACGGCGAGCAGCAGCACGATCAGCAGGAAACTCAGGCCGGTCATCTGCGGGATCGTGACGAACCCGAAGGCTTCGACCAGTTTCGCAGAGCACGGCGCAGAAATGCCGCAGCTCCCGCCATCGTCGGGAAACGCTTGCAGCCAGATGTGGCGCACAGAGATGCCACCGCCGATCACGGCGAGAGGAAGCGCATAGCGACGGATCGCGCCGTCGTGCTTCCAGGCCGCGATCGGCAAGATGATGGCCATCGGATACATGAAGATCCGCTGCCACCAGCAGTACCGACAGGGCTCGAAATCAGCGATCTCGCTGAGGTACAGGCTGGACAGCGTGGCTAACACGGCAACCGCAGCGGCCAGCTGCAGACGGCCTGGATCGAGCGTCGCCCGGATCGCCGGGGACCCATAGGAAGCGACCACACCGACGAGTCCAAGGACCAGCAGCGTCGCCATGAATGTCGTGACGAGTTCAGTACTCACAGCACCTTGGTCGTCGGCCGACGCCCAATCCTTCCATCGCAATCTGGTTCGTCATCGAATCGCCGCATTTGTCATCGGATCGAGATCCGGCGCTAGCTCGCACGGTCGAGATCTTCAGGGGTGAACGCCTCGGTGATGCCGAAGTGCTCGGCGAGCACGTCGTTCCAGTCTTCGGGTGCAACTTGGCTGCGCTGCGTCTCGCCGCCCTCGATCTTGAGGCCTCGGCGCGTCAGCGTGATCCGGGTGCCGTGATCGTCGAGCAAACGGGTTGCGAACGGCGACGTGCTCCAGTGCCGGCTCGGGTCGCCCGACAAGAGGTCCGACGCTGGCTGGAAGTCGCTGAGCTGATGGTTGACCCGCTTGAACCGGTAGCGGGCCTCGGGTACGCCATCGACGAGTTGGGCAAGCGTGGTTCCTTGGGGGCTCGCCAAGAACTCGAAGGTCCCGGCGATCGTTTCGATCGGTCCGGCCTGTTGCAGCGGCAGCGGCGTGATCGGGGCCTGGTCGCCGAAGCCAACCTCGACCAGGTACGACTGATCGAGCTTCACTTCGAGGACAAGGTGATCGATGAGCGTCGATGGCCCTTCGAGCAGCACCGCTGCGCCGAGTCGTTGCACCGAGAAG
>CALDGN010000068.1 GCA_937942965.1 uncultured Acidimicrobiales bacterium
ACATCATCGAGGCCACCGAGTACGGCCCCGTCGATCGTCCGGACCTCGTGATGACCGCGCCGTGGACAATGGCCAGCATCGCGATGTCTCCATCGACGCTCGTCCGCACGTTGGATCGCACCGACGATCTGATGGAAGAGACCCGGCCGAAGATCATCCACACGAACGGCGTGGTCGCCATGATCGAGCTGTCGACCACGACCGATAGTCCGTTCACCGGTGTGCTCGGACCGAACGTTCGCATTCCGGGACTCGTCCGAATCTCGCTCGCGGTGCCGCCTCAGGGCAAGGGTTCGATCACGCCGGGTATGGGGCTGAAGCTGTTCGTCGACGGCGCACCGTCGCTCGACCTGCTGGCGATGAACCACACCGTTGGTCAGGGCCGCGACTTCAACCTGTTCTCGAACACGTTCACGCATGACCTGCGCAATGAGCACGAAGAGCTCCGGCCTCCGCAGAAGATCATGAGCTACTTCTTCAAGCGGGTGGTCAGCCAGCCTCGCCGGCTCACGATCGACCACCTGGGCGCGACGCAACCTGATGGCGAGTCAGTCGCTGCGCCGGTGATTCCGGATCGCTTGGTTTTCCGTCCGCACCGAGATGTGCGGCGTGTGTTCCACGGCAAGCACGGTCACGACTTCCGGGATCCGTTGCTCGGCATCGACGAGGGCTCGTCGCTGTGGAACGTCGAAGCCGTCGATGCGGCACCCGATGGTGGGCCGCTGACGATCGCCACGATCACCATGACGTCGCGGTTCACTGCCTCGGCTGGCGGCGACCGTCTCTTCTTCCGCCACCACGTCTCCCCCACCGATCGCCTCGTCTAACCCCGGGGTCGGATTCCTGTTGGTTTAGAAGGAGATCGAGGCTTCGAAGCGGGACGGCTCGAGGTTCAAGAACGGGATGTCGCGCTCGGCGTTGCGGGCACCAAGTTCGGTTTCGGCTTGAGCGAGCCGCTGCTGCAGTCCGATGATCGCGTCACGAAGCCGAGGGTCGTCGACGTACCGGTTCGCGTTCACCGTCATCAGGTTGTTGCCTGCGACGTTGAACCGGCTCACGTAGGTGGCCTGGTCCATCAGCAAGACATCGGCCGCCCGTGGTTCAAGATCGTCACGATCGTCGTCGACCATGGCCCGCAGGTGATCGAAGTTCACGCCCATCAGGTCTCGTGGATCGCGCGGGTCGCTGTAGTCGAGCAGCGGCGACAGGTTGCCGCAGACCTCGTGGATCACGTTGTTCCACAAGAGCGATGTCATGACCTGCGCAAGCTCGTCGCGGTCGGTGATCGTGCGTTCGCGTTCGTCGCCGGGCAGGACCTCGCACAACGTCTCGTACCAGCGACGCAGGTGGTGATCGGTGCGGATCTCATCGTCATCGTCGTACAGGTCGTCGAGGTGACCGTCGACGAACTCTCGAAAGATCACCCACAAGTCGTCGGCTTCGCGGACATACGGGTGGTCGGGGATCTCGCCGAGCCCTCGCTTGGCCCGGTCCTTGGGCCAGTTCCACTCATCGAAGTCGAAGTCCGCCATCGAGTTCTCGACCAGGCGGCGGGCGTCGGCCGCGGACACGAAATGCGACCGCAGGAAGTAGCTGTCCGGCATGAGCAACGCCTTGTAGGCGGCGTCGTTCACGACGAGCGTGCCATAGGTGAAGAAGTCCATGAACGCTCGCAGCGGATGCCAGACGGGCAGCGAGTAGGCAGCGAGTGCGTAGGCCTGGCCGACCATGAGGTGCACGTTGAGCAGGTGGCGGATGAACACCGATTCGCGGGCGTCGAGCGCGTTGACGACCCGCTTGAAGTCGGTCCACTGCTCACCGTCACCGGGTCGAGCCACCTTGTCGCCGACCCGCACCGACGAGGCGGTCAGGCCATCGGGGCCGAGCTCGAAACGCGCTTCGGTCGCCGGGAAGATCCCGGCGTAGCGGCGGCTGAAATCCAAGCTGAAGATCGTGGCGTCGGCGGTTTCGCCGATCGTCGTGTCGGCGTCGACGCGACGCAGCATGAACGGGTTCGGTCCCTGCAAGCGCAGCGACACGAACGTGCGGTCATCGGTTGGTGCTTCCCAACCCGGCTGGGCCTCGGGGAAGAACTCGTTCCACGGCGACGACGGTTCCCACGGCAGCTCGGGGTCGATGGGGCTGCGTCCGTAGAGCATCCAGCCGAGCTTCGACGTCGCGTAATACGGCAAGTAGTACTTGAGCGGGAGCCGCGCTTCGGACGGAAGCTTCTCTGGAGCGATCAACGAGGTCGGCAGCCAACCCATGCGTCGATACCGGCGCGCCGCAGGCATGAGCCGAGGCATCGGTGACGTCGGCGGCTGACGGCGTCGGTACGTCGTTTCGCTACTGCGATGCAGTGTTCGGTGATGCGCCTTGCGCATCATCCGGATGCCGTGCGCCTTCACGTTGTCGGCGAATCGTGCGCCCATCGGCTCTCCCCGTTTGCGGCTGCAATCCCTGGCTGCAGACGCGATCCCGTCGTCGCCAGTATGGCAAGCTCTCGACGCCGTGTGCAGCCCAACGACGGACTTCGGAAGTGAGTATGAGTAGCGACCCTGAGACACCCGTCGAGTCGGCAACGGCCGAGGGTCGGACCTTCGTCTTATTAGCCGCTGGTGCTGGCTTCGCTGCGTGGGAAGTCGGCTTCGACTTGGGGGCGTTCAACACGATCGATCATCGACGCTTCTGGGCGATCTGGATCTTGTGCACGGTGGCGTTGGTCGCCGGCGCTCTCTTCCCTGACCCGGACCTCGCCAAGGCGTGGCGCTTTCGGTGGGTGCTTGCGATTCCGAGCCTGTGGCTACTCAGCGACGTCGCTCAAGTCGGCACCGGACAGACGGCGACGTCGATCCTCGTGGTGCTGTCCGTGATGACGTTCCCACTCGCCTTGTACGTGATCGCCGAGCTCCTCGCCGGTGACTTCTTCCGGTTGCAGCGACGGTCGCAGATGGCGCTGGTCGGACTCGTCGCCCTGATCGCGGCGACTGGTTGGTACGTCGGGAACGGCAACGACCGCTTCCTCACGTGCGAGGACTTCGAACGCGCCGGCGACTTCCAGCCGGACAACTGTTGGGACCCGACACTCGAGCCCGACGAGTCCTAGTAGTCCGCCTTTGCTCGCGGGCTCGCAGCCAACCCTGCGGGTTGGACGCTGGTTTCAACCCTCCGAGCATGAGGTCCTGGCGAAGCTCAGCACCCTGCTAGCCCTGGACGTGGTGCAGCTGGATCTGGAACACCCGAGATCCGGCCCGCAGCCGATCCCCTGATCCCAGGTTGGCACCGACGTCCACTGGTAGGGGTTCCCACTCGGTCTGGGCATCGCGTTGCAGGAACGTACCGTTCGACGATCCCAGATCGTTCGCCAAGATGTTCCACCCGTCGAGGCGAAGCGCGAAGTGTGCACGAGACAGATTGAGCTCGGGGTCGACGACGATCGCGGGCTCGGCGGTTCCGCCTGCGACAAGCGCATGGAATTGCGGCTCGCGGCCGACGACGAGGTCGCTTTCGATCGACATGGTCGATCCGTCGTCGAGCACCATGACCCCGAGTGGAGGCCGAGGGCCGAGGCGAGCGACGAGGGTCTGGTTCACTCCCATGCGCAGCCCGCATTGCGCGCAGTAGACGGCATCGGGATGGTTGTGATGGTCACGAGGGCACCGGACCCCGAGGACCTGAGGAGCAGTGTCGCCGCTCGCGCTCGCGTCGACCGGCGAACTCGAGTCCGCCGGCGGGTTCGCAATACCTGGCCCGCCAGGAGCCAAGGGCGGCGCGGCAGTCGGCACGAGATCGATGTGCACACGGGCGGCTCGGAACGCAGTCGCGAT
>CALDGN010000069.1 GCA_937942965.1 uncultured Acidimicrobiales bacterium
CAACGATCGTCTGGCTGAACTGTCGAACGAGGCCATGGCGAAGCTCGAATCGATGGACGGCGAGTGCGACTTCGCCGTCGACGTTGCGTGGCCGTATCCGCTCCAGGTGATCCTGAAGATTCTCGGACTGCCGATCGAAGACTTCGACCGGATGATGATGCTCACCCAGCAACTCTTCGGTCAGGAGGATCCTGATCTGCAGCGTGGCACCGGGTCACGCGAGGACCAAGAAGCGGTGCTGCTCGACTTCTACGGCTACTTCACCCAGCTCACGCTTGCTCGCCGAGAGAACCCCACCGAGGATTTGGCCAGCCTGATCGCGAACGGCCTGATCGACGACGCCCAGATGCCCGATCTGGAAACGCTCGGCTACTACGTGATCGTCGCGACGGCCGGTCACGACACGACCTCGTCCGCAATGGCCGGTGGCCTCGAAGCCCTGCTACGCGATCCTGGGCAGCTCGCCAAGCTCCAAGCGAATCCTGAGCTGATCAACAATGCAGTCGAAGAGATGATCCGGTGGACGGCGACCGTGCGTCACTTCATGCGCACTGCGCAAGAAGACACCGAGATCTGCGGTCAGGAGATCAAGAAGGGTGACTGGATCTACCTGTCGTACAAGGGCGCGAACCTGGACCCCAAGGTGTTCGAGGATCCGCTGAAGTTCGACATCGAACGGACCAACGCAGACCGGCACGTGAGCTTCGGCTTCGGGATGCACTTCTGCCTGGGCGCCCAGCTGGCCCGCAACGAGATGCGCAGCCTGTTCTCAACGATCCTGCCGCGCTTCGAGTCGATCGAACTTGCAGGCGACTCAAGCTCGATGAAGACGACGTTCGTCGGCGGGCACAAGGGCGTCCCGATTCGCTACACGCTCCGCTAGGGCTTTAGAGCTCGGCGATTTCTTCGGCGGACCAGCCGAGTTCGGTCATGAGCTCGACGGTGTCTTGGCCGATTCGCGGCGCGTGCCGCTTGATCGTCTGATCGGGATCGGCGGCGTAGTTCACCGGGTCCTTGATCACCCGGTACGCGCCCTCGGTGGGGTGCTCGTCCAGCTCCAAGAGACCAACGGCCGCGAAGTGTGGATCGTCGCCGACGTCTTGGAGCGGCACCACCGGTGACGCAGGAATCGAGTGGGCTTCGCAGAAGTCGAGCCACTCCGCGGTCGTGAACATCGGGGCGTGCTCGTCGATGATCCCGTACAGATCGAACGCATTGGCTACTCGACCGTTGGCGTCGGCGAACCGTGGGTCGTCGGCGAGTTCCGGCTGGCCGATCTTGGCGAAGAAGTCGGCGTAGTTCTGGGTCGAGTAGGGGAGCAGGCAGATCCAACCGTCCGCGCTCTGACGGGGCTTGCGGTTCGCGTTGCGGATACGCAGGTAGCTGAACGGTTCTTCCTTGGGTTCAAAGGTGTGGCCGTTGAGGTGCTCGACCAGATTGAACGAGGCCAATGCCTCGGCCATCGGGACTTCGATCACGTCGCCGATGCCCTGAGTCGCCTTGCGGAAGAGCCCGCCCATGACGGCGTAGACGATGTGAAGCGCCGCAACCTTGTCCGCCATGATCGACGGGATCAACTGGGGCGCGTCGCCGGTCCAGCTGAACATGTCGGCGAGCCCGGACACGCTTTGGATGACATCGTCGTAGGCGGCTTGGCCGCCGTAGGGACCGTCGCTTCCGAAGCCGACGGCGCTGCAGTAGACGAGCGTCGGGTTGGCGGCATGCAGGTCATCGGGGGACAAGCCCAACCGGGCCAGCGCCGCGGGCCGGATGTTGCTGACCAGCGCGTCAGACGTCTTCACCAAGTCCATGAGCGCCCGATGGCCAGCTTCGCTCTTGAGGTCGAGGGCGATCGAACGCTTGTTGCGATGGAGGTTCAGCGCGATGCCGCTCATGCCGGTCGAGCGCTGCGGTACGAAGTTGCGCATGAGCTCGGGCTCGTGCGTCTCGACCCGAACGACGTCGGCACCGAGGTCGCCGAGTACTCGCGTCGCCATCGGCCCCATCACCACCGTGGTCAGGTCGATGATGCGGACGCCAGCGAGCGGGCCCGGCCCGGGAGATGCGCCAGCGGACGGGGAAGACGGGGGAACAGCCTCATCAGACATCGGGCTCATGGTGCCACGTGAGCCTGTCGTGTCGTGAGCCACGCAGGTCGGTCTGCGGCTCAGTGGGTTCGGCTTGTCCAGCCGTGCGTGTCGAGCCGCCAGGTCGAGCTCGTGCCATCGGGGAACGCAAACGGGGCGCAGGGCAATCCGTTGGCGCCGTTGATGGTGCCGGTCTCTCCGGTTTGGTCGGGCGAGACGGTCGTGAGCGCGCCGAGCCCGATGCCCCAACGCCGCCACCGGTGGGCGGGGACCTCGACGAGTTCAAGGTTCGGTCGGTGCATGAGCTCAATCTCGCCGTGTACGACGCCTGGCTGTTCGTAGCCGTTCGCGATCTCGGTCGCCGAACCGGTCGAGTACCACTCGAGATCCATCGCCACGGGTGTCGGTCTGCCGTAGGCGCGGCCGAGTGCGTCTGCGGGATCGTCGAGCGCGACGAAGTACGCCTCGTTGCCGATCGACCACTGCTCCATCGGCGCATCGAGCTGATGCTCAGCCCACATCTCGGGTGCCTTCACGATGAACGGGTCGAACGCTCGCACCACGATCTCCCATTCGGTGAGATGCATGAGCGGTCGATCTGCCTCGATCATCGCTGCCCAGTACCAGGCGTGTCCCTCGAACAATCGATGGCCAGAGACGATGCCGAGACTCGCATCGGGTGCCCAGACTGCGAACACCCATTCATCGACGAGGCCAAAGTGAGGCTGCTCGTCGTCGGGGGAGAACTCCACAGCCCTGAGGGTAGAAGCGACTCCGGCGCGCCCACGAACGATTGGCTACGGTTCGGCCATGAGCGAAGAGTTCTGGGACGCCTGCGCACCGTTCATGGCCGACGGCCGCTTGGTCGAGGGCACGATCATGAGCAGCAACTGTGCCCGCACGCCCGACGGTGAGTTCGTCGGCATGCCCCATCACAAGGGTGATGGCATCGTCGTCAAGCTCCACCGCGATCGTGTCGCCGCGCTCATCGACGACGGTGTCGGCAAGCCGTTTGCGCCCGCCAAGAAGGTCTTCAAGGAATGGGTGCTCGTCGAAGCCCACGACGAGAAGCAATGGCAGGCACTCCTCGACGAATCAATCACCTTCGTTTCGTAGCTAGACGAGGTCGAGGGCGCCGAGGTCGATGGCTTGGCGTCCGTGGCGATTGATCATCTGGGTGAACAGCGCGTCGCCACGTTCGGTGCGTTCGGCCAACGTGGTGGCGGTGACCGCGACGACGACACCGTGCAGTGACGTGAGCGCGTACTCGCGCTCGCATTGCGCCGTGTCGTAATCGACACCTCGCGCCGCGAGCTGCTCCCGGTAGTAGGCGAGCAGCTCGGCTTCTTCGGCTCGGCGCCGCTCGATCGAGACGCCGCCTGAGATCAGGTAGGCGACATCGGTGACGCCGAGGCCGAGGGCGACGGTCTGCCAATCCACGACCGCGATTGCGGGCGCATCGTCTGCGACGCCGAACATGAAGTTGTCGGAACGGAAGTCGCCGTGCACCAGGGTCGTTGGAATCGACTTGGCCACCATCCATGCGCCGGCTTTGGACTCGAACTGTTCGAGCAGCTCGAGAATGCCGTCATCGAGCCCCGGTCCAAGCCGCTCAACCGCTGCGGCGATGAAGAACGACAGCATCTCGGTTCCGCTCGTCGCGCGAGTGTCGGCGTCGTTCCGGAGCTGATCGAACGCCGCATGATCGGTGCGACCCCAGACGGGTGCTTGGAGCGCGGCGGCCTGTTCGATCGCGAGCTGCAGTTCGGCGGTGGTTGCTTCGCGGAACTGGTCGCCCTGGACCGAATCGGCCAGGTCTTCGAGTGCGACAACGAAGTCGCTTCCGTCCCCATCGAAGTGCACGGCGAGGCAGGCGGGCACGCAGACGTCGACGAGCGGCACGATCGATTCGTAGAAGTTGCATTCGCGTCCGTACACGAAGTGCTCGAACGAGATCGCCCGCGTGCCGGCGTCGCCGGACGGAATCTTGACGACGACCGAGCCGGGCCCGTCGCCAGATTCCCACTCGAGCTGGAAGCGCGCATTGCGACTCATCTGGCCGGTGCCGATGAAGCCGTCGAATGTGGCGGAGCTCGCGCCAACAAGCTCGGCGACAAACGCCGGGTCGAGTCCGACGGTTGGCACGTCACCCGTCGGTTGGTCGCTCGTTGGTTGATCGCTCATGCGCCGTCGAACCAGTCGGTGAAGCCGGCAGGGGCGTACGGCCCGACGACGATCTGTTCGAGCGCACCGATGCCGGTCCGCTCGCCATCACTGACCCGCACGACCTGCTGCACGTGGACATTCTCGGGTCGCAGCGGGTCAAGCTCGAGCGGATCGAAGCTCTCGCCGCCGATCTCGAGTTCGCCTTTGTAGAGGCCTTGCTTCCAGGTCGGGTGGCTGTAGCCGAGCCCCTTGAACTGGAACCGGAGTTCGGGCTCCATCGTGATCGTGCGCAGCGATCCATCGAGGCCCATGAAGTCGAGCTCGGCGTAACGGGCCCACCGGGTGCCGGGGTGGTACTCGATGCGATGCGTGACGCCGGCCATGCGGGTGACGACATCGTCGAGCTCGTCAGGGATCTCGTCGCCGGTCGCATAGAGCGGCGAGGTGAGGGCTTCGCGCACGAGCGGCTGGCCGTCGTGTCCGTCGAAGAACACGGCGTGACTGATGTGGTCATCCCACTGCAGCGGTGCCCAGATGAAGCAGATGCCATTGGGCTTGACGGGCGCACCGCTCGGCAGCGGTTCGCCTACACCGCGCACACCCCACGAACGGTCTTTGGTGCCGCGCCAGTCGTCGACGGTGAACTCGCCGTCGGGGTGACTGATCGTGCCGGTCCAGCGTCCGAACTGGGCGAAGCGGGTCGCGTCCATCCAAGCGCGGGTGCCGTGGCGCAGGGTCTGGCGGGCTTCTTGGATCGCCGAGGTCCGGGCCGAGAACGTGAGGTCGCAGGCGACGTCGCTCGAGTTGTCATCGATGATGACGCGCACCGTGCGGAGCGGCTCGACGATCTCCATGCGACACGGCCCAACGCTCAAATCGGTACGTTCTTGCGGAGCCCGACGAGAAGCGAAGAAGCAGTGCTGGCGTCCGCCCGCTTCGACGGTGGAGAAGTGACAGTCCTGGACGCGGCGATGGGGATACACGGCCATGCCAAACCCGAAGTAGCGAGTGCCGTCGTCGCTGTACCCGTTGAACCAGGTCCGGTCGTAGAAGTTGATGTCGCTCGTCGCGGGGTGCGCGAGCGGTTCCGGCGTCTGATGGATCGGATAGTCGTCGAAGCGATTCAGCACGTCTCGACAGTACGCGACTCGGCGTGGGCCGCCCTTGCTCGCGGGCCCAGCTCTTAGGTGCAGTCGCCGTCGAGCGACGCGATCCACTCGGTGATGAGCTCGACGCCGTCTGCATGGGGCACCGCTCGGCCGAGCTCGGGCATCATCGAGCCGGGATCAGTGGTCTGCATGCGGAACACGAAGATCGAATCCTCGGGCGCGCCTGGGTTGATCCCGAAGCGGCGATCGCCGGTGCCGGTTCCTGCCGCGACTGGTGGTTTGCAGATGCCCAGGTGCGTATCGACCGGATTCGTGGGCTCAAGGAACAGCCCCGACGTGTCGGCCGGGCCGGCCTCGTTGTGGCAATGCGAGCAGTTGATGTCGAGATAGGCCCGGGCACGTTCGTCGAGCGGAGCAGAGGCATCGTCCCAGGCGACGTTCTGCGGGGCTTGGGTCGAACCTGGGCTTCCGGTCAGCAAGCCGAGCGACTCCCACTGTTCGAGCTGATCGACGTCGCCGGCGCCGAAGTCAACGTCACGATTCAGGTGGCGAGCCTTGGGCCCGATCGGAAGTATCTCGCCCTCGGTGTGGTTCGTGGCATGGCAGCCAGCGCACTGGTTCACGTTCGGCACCACGTAGGGAAACTCGGACTCGTCACCGGTGGTTTCGTCGACGAGCGTGAGGCGAAGCAGGTCGCCAGTGCGCTGCAACGTTGCCTCGGTCTGCTCGTCGTTCCAGACGTAGGGGAGCGCGTCCCAGCCATCTTCGCGATGCACCAGGATCCGCGTCTCGACGAGGCGAACATCGGCCAGGTCGAGACCGGTCTGCAGCTCGCCTGACATCGCCCGTGCCGTGCGAACCCGATCGATCTGCGTGTCAGTCGGATACCAGAACGTCTTGGTGATGACCGTGCCGACGGGGAAGTCGAACGTCTGGGTGTCGTCGTAGGTCGCCGGCGCGGAACCGTCGGGCAACCAGACGGTCCGCAGCTTCTGGGCGTGGTCGGAGAACAGCGCCGAGTTCAGCTCGTAGGGCACGACCCCGTCACCCGGTTCGAGCCGGGCGCCCTCCAGCACGACCTGTCCCCAGTCGGCAAGCGACTCGGGGTTCTCGGCCGGGTGATAGGTCGGTCCGCCCTCGGCGCCGGAAGCTGAGGGCTCCGATGTCGCAGTCGGCGAGGTCGCGGTGGGCACCGCATCGGCCGTGGCGATGGTCGCGGGTTCATCTCGGGTCGCGCAGCCGAGCATCACGGCCAAGCCGAGCACGAGCCCGAAGACGGCGATCT
>CALDGN010000070.1 GCA_937942965.1 uncultured Acidimicrobiales bacterium
GATGACACCGTGCGCCTCGCCGGTCACGAGCTCACCCTCGCAGCCATCGAGAGCGCCTGGAAGCAGACCCCATGACGACCGCACCTCGTGTACTCATCCCCGTCGCGCTCGGCACCAACCGCGACGGCGACCTTGCCGAAGCGTTCGCCGCAGCTGGCGCCGCCCCCGAGCGCATCCCACTCGAAGCGCTCCGCTCGGGCGAAGCCCAGCTCGCTGACTTTCAGATCCTGGCCGTGCCCGGCGGCTTCTCCTACGGCGACGCACTCGGCGCTGGACGACTGCTCGGCCTCGACCTCGTCGGATGGTTCGGCGATCAACTCCGTGCCGCCCACGAACGCCAGATGCCCATGATCGGCATCTGCAACGGATTCCAAGCGCTCGTGCGCGCCGGCCTGCTGCCGGGCGACCAGCCTGCGGTGCTGGCCGACAACGACCACGGACGGTTCGAGTGCCGCTGGGTCGAACTTGCCCCCGAGCCCGGCAACGACTCGATCTGGCTTAACGACCTCGACGAACCAATCCGCTGCCCAATCGCCCACGGCGAAGGTCGCTTCGTCGCCGAAGCGCTCGCTGGTGTCGAAGCCCGCAACGGTGTGGCCTTCCGCTACCTCGACGACGGCGCCCCGGCAAACGGCGAGTACCCCGCGAATCCGAACGGATCCGCGGGCGACGTCGCTGGCGTCACCGACCCCACCGGTCGAGTGCTCGGCCTGATGCCCCACCCCGAGAATCACGTGTTCGAACGCCAAGACATCTTGCGGGGTCGCCGCAAGGGTGGCCAAGCACTTGGCCTCTTCTCCGCTGCGGTAGCTGCGGTCCGATGAATACCCGATCCCCGCAGCAATACGTGGCGGGGGAGCCAACTAGAGTCCCGGGCGTGCGTCGCCCAAACGTGACTGGAGCACCGGCGTGAACCATCTTGATCCTGAACTCGATCGTCCGAGCGAGGAATGCGGGGTCATTGGTATCTCCACACCCGCCACCGACGCCGCACAGAACGCGTTCTTCGGTCTCTACGCGCTGCAGCATCGTGGCCAAGAAGCTGCGGGTATCGCCGTCGCCGATGGTCAGGCTGTGCGAGTCCACAAAGACATGGGGCTCGTCTCGCAGGTCTTCGAATCCGGCACGCTCGACCCGCTGACCGGTGGCTTGGCCATTGGGCACACCCGGTACTCGACCACCGGCGCTAACAGTGAACGCAACGTGCAGCCCTACGTCGTCGAGACCATGCACGGTCCGCTCGGGATCGCCCACAACGGCAACCTCGTCAACGCCGACCACCTGCGTGAACAACTGCTGCAGCGTGGCGCTGGCCTGTCGAGCTCCTCGGACTCCGAAGTGCTCGCACTCATGCTCGCCGCCACCGAAGGCGACAGCTGGGAGCACCGCCTATCCAAGGTCATGGGCGAGTGGAAGGGCGCCTTCAGCCTCGTCGTGCTCTCCGGCACCAAGGTCATTGGCTGTCGCGACCCCTGGGGCTTCCGGCCACTCTCGCTCGGGCGTCTCCCCAACGGTGGTCATGCGCTGGCCTCTGAAACCGGTGCGCTCCGCACGCTCGGCTGCGACAACATCCGCGAAGTCGAGCCTGGCGAAATCGTCGTCCTCCAAGGCCAAATGGCCCGCAGCTTCCAGGGCGTCGCTCCGGCCGAGCGTCAGGCCCGCTGCACCTTCGAGCAGATCTACTTCAGTCGCCCCGATGCCATCTGGGACTCGCTCAGCGTGCACCAGGTTCGCCAACGCCTCGGTGCTGCCGTCGCCAGGGAGCACCCGGTCGAGGCCGACATGGTCATGCCCGTGCCGGACAGCTCGATGCCAGCGGCAATCGGCTACGCCGCCGAAGCAGGCATCACCTACAACGAAGGCTTCGTGAAGAACCGCTACATCGGTCGGACCTTCATCGAGCCGACCGATGAGCTGCGTCGCCAAGGCGTCGCACTCAAGTTCAACACCCTGAACGACAACATCGCCGGGAAGCGGGTCGTCATGGTCGACGACTCGATCGTGCGCGGTACGACGAGCGGGCCGTTGGTACGTCTCGTGCGCGAAGCCGGCGCACTCGAAGTGCATGTCCGCATCACGTGTCCGCCGATCGCACACCCGTGCTTCTTCGGCGTCGACATGGGTACCCACGACGAACTGATCGCTCACCATCTGAGCGTCGAAGAGATCCGTGATCACATCGGCGCCGACTCCCTCGGCTTCTTGAGCGTGCCGAGTCTGATGGGCGCCCTCGAGCGTGAAGACGGCTACTGCAACGCGTGCTTCACCGGTGACTACCCCGTCCCGGTACAGCTCCAGCTCCCGACCACCGCGAAGCGTCGCTTCGACGGTGTTCTCGTCTGACGATCGTTCCATGCGCGTACTCCTGATCGGCTCGGGCGGGCGAGAACACGCAATCGCTCGCAGTCTGTTGCGGTCCTCCCAACTCGACTCGCTCTTCGTTGCACCGGGCAACGCGGGCACCGCAGCGTTCAACGTCGACCTCGCTGTCGACGATCACGACGCAGTCGTCGCGTGGTGCGCCGACAACTCGATCGACCTGGTCGTTGTTGGCCCCGAAGTCCCTCTCGTCAATGGCATCGCTGACCGCCTGCGCGACGCCGGGGTGGCCTGTTTCGGCCCATCAGCCGCTGCCGCCCAACTCGAAGGCTCCAAGTCGTTCTCCCGGGCCTTCGCTGATTCGGTCGCAATCCCACAGCCGAAGTCCGGCACCTTCACGACGAGCGCCGCTGCCATCGCATGGCTCGACGAAGTCGGTGTGCCCGTCGTCGTCAAGGCCGACGGCCTCGCTGCCGGCAAGGGCGTCGTCATCCCCGAGACTCGAGATGAAACCGAGCAGGCCATCCGGGCAATGCTCGACGACGCCCAGTTCGGCGAAGCCAGCAGCACGGTCGTGCTCGAAGAGCGCATGCACGGCGAAGAGCTCAGCCTCTTCGGTATCAGTGACGGCACGACGGTTGTCACGCTGGCGACCGCCCAAGATCACAAACGCGTCGGCGACGGCGACACCGGCTTGAACACCGGCGGCATGGGCGCCTTCGCCCCGGTGCCGGGCATCGATGCCGACCGTCAAGCCGAACTCGCCGACATCTTCCTCGCGCCGGCGATCCAAGGCATGGCCGATGCAGGCACGCCGTTCGTAGGTGTCTTGTTTGCTGGACTCATGCTCACCGACGACGGCCCACGCCTCGTCGAGTACAACTGCCGCTTCGGTGACCCCGAAGCCGAAGTCATCCTTCCGCTCATCAACAGCGACGTGCTCGAACTGCTCCACGCGGCAGCAACCGGCACCCTCGATCAAGTCACGGTCGAGATGAGCACAGGTTCGGCAGCGACAGTCGTCGTTGCCGCCACGGGCTACCCGCAGTCGCCTCGCAAGGGCGTGCCGCTCACACTCCCCGCAACACCCGACGGCTCTGGCGTCACCATCTTCCACGCCGGTACCAAGCACGGGGACGACAACGCGCTCGAAAGCAGCGGCGGACGCGTGCTGTCGGTCACCGGCATCGGCGAGGACCTCGATGAAGCCCTCACCCGTTCCTATGCAGTCGTCGACGCGATCGTCGCCGCTGCGCCCGACCAAGGGCTCTTTGCTCGTTCTGACATCGGCTGGCGCCACGCCCGCCGAACCCCATCAACCTCTGGAGATCAGTCGTGACCGATGCCTACGAAGCCGCCGGCGTCTCGTTTACGAGCGGCGAAGCTGCTGTCGATCGGATTGGGGCTGCGGTCAAGAGCACCCATGACGCCCGAGTCGTCTCCGGCCTGGGCAGCTTCGGCGGTGTGTTCGACCTCGCCTCGCTCGCGGATATCCACGACCCTCTTATGGTTGCCAGTACCGATGGTGTCGGTACCAAGACCAAGCTGAGCGCGGCGATGGATCGCTGGGAAGGCGCCGGCGCCGACATCGTCAACCACGGCATCAACGACGTGTTGGTGCAGGGTGCTCGACCCTTGTTCTTCCTCGACACCGTCGCGGCGCAACACCTTGATCCTGAGATCGTGGGCCGGATCGTCGATGGCATGGCCGAGGCGTGTCGTGCCGCCGGATGTGTACTGCTGGGCGGCGAGACCGCGGAGATGCCGGGCGTGTTTACCGAAGGTGCCGTCGATATCGCCGGCACGATGGTTGGCGCAGTGTCGCGTTCAGAGCTCCTGCCTCGCGCTGGAATCGCAGCTGGCGACGTTCTTATCGGGATCGCAAGCAGCGGCCTGCACACCAACGGCTACTCGCTGGCGCGCAGCGTCGCCGGAGACCAACCGCTGACCAATCCGCTTCCCGGCGGCGACGGCGAGTCGATCGGCGACGCGCTCTGCGCGGTGCATCGCAGCTACTTGCCGGTGCTCGAACGCGTCTTGGACGAGGGTCGACTCTTGGCCATGGCCCACATCACCGGCGGCGGCCTTCTCGACAACATTCCTCGGGTGTTGCCCGACGGCCTTGGAGCCGACGTCGACACCTCGACGTGGACGACCCCGCCGCTCTTCGAATGGCTGATCTCGTCCGCTGAGCTCGACACAGAGCAGGCGCATCGCATCTTCAACTGCGGCGTTGGCATGGTGCTGATCGTCAAGCCCGTCGATGTCGCGGCAGTGCAAGCAGCGATCGATGAGCCGACCTGGGTCATGGGCGAAGTCACCGTGCACGAAGACGGCGACCGAGTCCAGCTGGTGTGATCGTGGCCCGGATCGTGATCCTGGCATCAGGATCGGGAACGAACTGCCAGGCGCTCCTCGATGCGACCGCTTCGGGCGAACTCGACGCGTCGATCGTTGCTGTCATCACCAACAACCCAGACGCCGGCGTGCTCGCTCGAGCCGAGGCAGCTGGGGTGCCCGGGATCGTCATCGAACACAAGGGCCGCGACCCCGAGACTCGCCGTGCCGCCGACCGTCGACTTATTGAGACGGTCAGGGCACAGAACCCGGACCTTGTCGTGCTCGCTGGCTGGATGCGGATCCTTGGCGCCGAGGTTGGAGCGGCCTTTCCGATCATGAATCTCCACCCGGCCAAGCCGGGTGAACTCCCAGGCGTAGGCGCAATCGAGCGAGCGTTCGAGGCCTATCAGCGCGGTGAGATGTCCGAATCAGGTGTCATGGTGCATTGGGTGCCCGATGACGGCGTCGATGTCGGTCCGGTGATCGCTACGAGCACGGTTCCGTTCCACGCCGAGGACACCCTCGACAGGTTTGCGAATCGCATGCATCAGGCTGAACATGCCCTCATCGTCGACGGTGCCCGCCTGGCACTCGAGTCGATCCGGCTGGCCAGCGACACCCCCTCATCCTGACCGAGTTGGCTGCATTCGAGCCTCGATCAGCGACATAGTCCAAACGGACTAGTCGATCCATCTGGGCTCAAAGACATGGGGAGTTTTGCTCAAGATCCCCTCAAGGCCGCCGATGGAGTGACCGTGAGTAGCTTGCACCCCGTCGACAGTCGTCGTCAGATCCCTGCAGCAACCCGCGCTCGTATCCGTCGCGAGGGCCTGCTGAGCGCCTGCCAGCGCATGCTCGTTCTCTCCATCGCGAGCGTGCCCACCTTCGCCGTCGTGGCCCTGATCATGCTTCCCACAGCGGATCGCATCGGCGTCCGCACCTGGCTGCTCTTCTGCGCCGTACTTTCCGCCGCATCTGCTGCGATGACCGCCTCGCGCTGGCGCCGTCTGCCACTGCTTGATGGTGCCGAGCTCGGCCAAGCGATCGTCTGGCTTTTTGGCATTCCCATGGCGTTGCAGTGGGGAAGCGTCGCCCTTGTCATCCGGCCAACGGGTGAACAGGGCGCCTTGACCCTCGCGCTGCTCGTCCTTGTCGCCGCAACGGCGATCTTTGCTGCCGCCGGCGCTGCCCACGCTGGCATCACACTTTCGCTGGTCGGCACGATTGTCATCAGCAACTTCTTCGTGCTCGCGAGTCGCTTTGGCGCCTATTCGGTTCCGGCGATGTTGCTCGTCTATGGCACGGCCATGATGCTCGTGATCGGCCTGCTGGCCCAGCGAGAACTCGCCCAACGCGAACGGCTCGTGGTGCGCTCCGAGGAACTGCTCGCCGCAGTCTCGACGGAACGCAGCAGCCTTTCGGCACTCAACGCCGAACTGCAGTGGCGGGCTACGCACGACATGCTCATGGGTATTCCGAACCGCGACCTGTTGCAACGCGAGCTCGAAGCCTCGCTGGCTCGCAACCCTCTGGCCGGCACCATCGGCCTGCTCTTCCTTGATCTCGATCGCTTCAAGTTCGTCAACGACACGCTCGGTCATCAGGCCGGCGATGCGCTTCTCGTCATGGTCGGCAACCGCATTCAGGCGGCCATTGCAGACGAAGACGCACTGGTCGCCCGTGTCGGTGGTGACGAACTCGTAGTTCTGATGCGGTGTCTCACGTCAGACGACCATCTGGGGTTGGTGGCTGACAAGCTCCTCGCCAAGTTCGTGGATCCATTCACGATTGACGGTGTTGAACTGAGCATCGGATCGAGCATCGGTATGGCCGTATCGGTCGCCGGCGAAACCGCCGATGACTTGTATAGGCATGCCGATGCTGCCCTCTATGAAGCGAAGCAGCGTGGACGCGGCCGAGCCGTGCTCGCTGACGCAGCGCTTCGCAACCGACGCTCGGCGCGGATTCGCACCGAGCTCGAGCTCCGCACCGCGCTGAACCAACACGAAGTCGAAGCGTGGCTGCAGCCCGAAGTCGACCTCGTGTCCGGCGAAGTCGTCGCGGCCGAGGCGCTCGCTCGCTGGCGCATGGGCGACGAGGTCGCACACGCGGGCTCGTTCATCGAAGTCGCCGAACGTGCCGGCCTGCTTGAACAGCTCATGTTCGAGATGGTGGAGCAGGTTTGGGACTGGCGCCGAGACAGCCACTCGAGCCTCTCGGTCGGCGTCAACATTTCGACTGCCCACCTGCCGGCGTTGTTGCGAGCCCACGAAGCAGATCCCCGAGGACGCCCGTTCGAAGGGCTCCGGCTTGAGATTGCCGAGACCGACATCATCCGTGACTTCCAAGGCACCCGTGCTTCGCTGCAACGGGCACGAGATCTTGGCGCCAAGGTCGTCTTGGACGACTTCGGCACGGGCTTCTCGTCGCTCCGCATGCTGAGCGATCTGCCGATCGACGGCATCAAGATCGACCGCAGCTATGTCGCTCGCATTGAAAACGATCTGCGTGTCCGCAGGCTCGTTACGAGCCTGGCCGAGTTCGGCCGCAGCTGCGGAATCATGGTCGTCGCCGAGGGCGTCGAGACCGCAAGCCAAGCTGAGTTCCTGATGCAGATTGGTATCGATCGTGCGCAGGGACTGCTGTTCAGTGGCGCCGTTGAGCCGGACCACTTCAACAACCTGGTGCTGCACGGCTGTGGCGAACCGCGGCTCATGAGCGGCTTCTAAGACCCCACTGCGTCGTCGTTCATCGACGCGTCTGCGAGACTCAACGGCTTGTCATCCGCCGTCACGCTCGTCGCTCGACCTGAAGCCCGCGACGACTCCATCGAACTGACCGTTGTCGTTCCTGCATGGAACGAAGCGCTGCGCCTGCCGATCCTGCTGGCATCGCTTGTCGATCATGTCGAGGTGGCCACCACCGAGGTGCTGGTCGTCGATGACGGCAGCGAAGACCGAACGATCGAGGTCGCTCGAGGCTTCGAGCCGACGTTGCCGCATCTGCGAGTCATCGAGCACGGCACGAACCGCGGCAAGGGGGCAGCGGTACGTACCGGTGTGCTCCAAGCCCGCGGTCGACTCGTGGCGTTCGTCGATGCGGATGACGCCACCGACTTGAGCTCGTTGCGTCCGATGTGTGACGCGATTGTCGGGCCGGTCGGCGCCGTATTCGGCTCCCGTCACGTCGACGGGTCGGTCGTCTCGGGGTCGCCGCCGATCCGAGGACTGATGGGACGCGTGTTCAACCACGTCGTTCGTATCGCTGCGGGCACGAACATCTCCGACACGCAGTGCGGCGCCAAAGTGTTCCGTACCTCGGTCGCCGCGATTGTGTTCGCCGACTCGACGGTCGACGGGTTCGCATTCGATGTCGAAATCTTGCGCCGACTGATGGATCTCGAGGTTGACGTCGTCGAGCATCCGGTGCGCTGGTCGTACGTATCGGGCAGCAAGATCCAGCTCCTCACACCGATCCGGATGCTGACCGACATCGCCCGGCTCCGGTTCGGTCGGTCTCGGTTCGAGCCAGCGTCGGTGACGTGCTCGTTCCGCCCCGAGTTGCTGGCGTTCGCCGCACCGCTTGACGGAGCGGAGCCAGCCGTCGGCTCCGAGGTGCGCGTGCTGGTCAACGACGCATCGCTCGGTGCGCTTCGTCGCCGCGTCGAGTCATTGGGACCGGGTCCCAGCTAGAGCCGCACGTAGTTCCAGGACACCGGCTTGTCTGCGTCGTACGGCATCGTGCCGTGGAAGACCCGTTCGTCGTCATCGAACACCAGCGGGATGAAGTGGCGATCGCCGGGCCACATGGGCAGGCGCTGTGCCTGCGGGCCGTCGTCGCAGGCCGCAAGCACATCGCTGCGTGAAGACCACTCGAGCACGCCCTCGTCGTTGGCGACTCCCATCTCGCCTTCCCATGCGGTGACGACGAAGACGAAGACGAGCCACTGCTCGCGCTTCGGTCCGAAGTCGGTGAACGTGATCGTTCCCCTTAGGGTCATCGACGTGGCGTCGATGTTCGCTTCTTCGTGGAGCTCGCGCCGAGCGCTGGTTGCGATGTCTTCGTCGATTTCGACCTTGCCGCCGAGGCCGTTGACCTTGCCGTAGTGGTCGTCGTCGGGCCGGGCGTTGCGGCGAATCAGCAGCACCTGATCCGTGGCCTGGTCCCAGACGTAGCTGAGCGTGCCGATGATCGGCGTGAAGCGCATGCGTGCAGTATGGCCGTGGAGTGTGGGCGCCGCGAGGTTGGAGTGCGACCACCGAACCGGATAGGCAACGTGGATGTCTGAGACGCTCGCCGAGCTCACCTTGTTGCATACGCGGAACTACGACACGCAGGTCTACCGGGTCGACGACACCCGAATTCGGGCTATTGGAACGGTGCGCGACACCAAGCCGGCCGGCATGTACATCGAAGACGATCCTGAGCCGCTCGTCATCCACAACATGCAGATGGTCATCGACGTCGACATCGCATCGTTGACGATTGCTGATGCTCGCCTCGGATTCGACGCCCATCCGAACGACGAGTGTCCGGGCATCGTCGACCACTACCGCAAGCTGATCGGCCTGTCGGTTACGCGGGGCTTCAACCGCAAGGTTCGGGAGCTCTTCGGTGGTCCTCGTGGCTGCACCCACACGACGGCGTTGCTGCAAGCCATGGGTCCGGTGATCGTTCAGTCGATGTGGTC
>CALDGN010000071.1 GCA_937942965.1 uncultured Acidimicrobiales bacterium
TCGGGATCGTGAACTGGATGATCCCATTCGCCGGGATGGGCCCGATGTAGACGATCGGATTCACCGACACCGTCACGGTGCCGCCGGCAGGGATCTCAGCCACGAAGTCCGGTGACAGCTCGACCGTCGCCGTCGTTCCGCTGACTCCCACCGAGCTCACGCCGTCTTGGGTCGGAACCTGCGTGACCGGAGCGGCCTTGTAGAGCGGTATGAGGCAAGAGTTCGTTGTGCCAAGAGCCGGGTGGACCATGTTCTCGACGAATACTGAGTTCTGGCAGATCGCCGCAGTCAGGTCGGTACCGAAGTCACCGCCCGCCCAGCACAAGCCAGCCTCCGGAACCCAACCGCCAGCAGCGGAGTCGACACATTCTGCTTCGGTCGTCACCTCGACGTAGCCCTGCGCTACGTCCACAGGAAACGTGCAGTAGCGAATCGTGATTGGTTCTGCGTCGAGCCCATCCGCGTTGACTTGATAGATGACGCTCTGGCCCGCCGGGCACTCACCAGCACCGACGTTTGGCGGCACGTGGTACGTGTTCCCCGCTCCGGCCTGTGCGGTGGCATCGGGCGACGCCGCCAGCATTGCCATCCCGCCAAACATCACGACCGCCAATGCAGCCGCAAACCCACGCAACGCCATCTCGAAACTCCCTGCCCTACCCCTGCATGCTGCCTCTCGCAGCACTACTCCGGCGGTAGGTCTACTCGCAACGAGGCGTCGGCGCAACTATCAGTGCACCTCAGTGCATACAGTGTTACATCGATGACAGTTTCGGGTCGCTGACAAACGCACGGTGACAACGTTCAAAAACGGACAAAGGCCTGAACCCGTAGGTTCAGGCCTTCGGGATGTCCTGCGACATCACAAGAGCGGAAGGAGGGGGATTCGAACCCCCGGGACCCGTGAAGGCCCATTGGTTTTCAAGACCAACGCAATCGTCCGCTCTGCCATCCTTCCATTGCCGATATTACCGGGGCTACATCGCGCCGAGACCCGATAAAGTTCCCGTACTTCCAAATCGCCATCGGCTTGCCGGCGGCGACGAGGACCAGGAGAGGTGGCCGAGTCAGGTTGAAGGCGCATCCCTGCTAAGGATGTAACGGGGCAACTCGTTCGAGGGTTCGAATCCCTCTCTCTCCGCAAATCGCAAAGGTCACCGAACCCAAGCCAACTTGGCCTCCAGTTCGGTACCCTGTGCGACCGCTGCGCTCGTAGCTCAATTGGATAGAGCATCTGACTACGGATCAGAAGGTTGGGGGTTCGAGTCCCTCCGAGCGCGCTAGACACAAACCCTCGCCCACCGGGCGAGGGTTTCGTCGTTTTCGCCGCCCGCCAACGCAAGGCGGACGGCGGCTGCAGAGGGTTAGCCAGCTGCCGAGATAGCGATCGACCGGAAGTCGAGCGAGATCTCGCCATCGACACCAAGACCGTTCGCCTTGCCCTCGAAGCGTCCAACCATGTCGCCGATATCGAGCAGGCGGCGTTGGTCGTCGTCGCTGTCACACAACACTCCCTGGACCTCCAGGATCGTGCTCGCATCGACGGTTCCTCTCAGGACTGTCGGATTACCGCTGGGCCCTTCGAAGTGAATGGCGTGCTGATAGGTCACGCCGCAGTTCTGGTCCTCGAACGGCGGGTCCTCCGGACCGCCACGGAACCAATGATGCATGACGATGGTCGCATCGATCATCGCCGTGCTTCCTTCGATGTTCGCCACGAAGTCGACGCTGAACAGATCGTCGGAGGTCCCGTTCGCGATCGCTCCTGTCGTTGCCGTGCCGCGCACCTCGATCGGACCCGAGGGCGCCTCGGCGGGGTCATTTCCGACCGGCTCGTCTGGTGTCGTTTCCTCGGCCGCTTCGCCAGTAGCGGCCTCGGCTCCATCTTGGTCAGCAAGGCACTCGTCGATCGCGCCTCGGAAGTCGGTGTCACCGTCGATCTTGTCGCCGACGCATGCTGTCGAAACTCGTCGCCCCGCTGGCGTCGCACGTTCGACAAGCGCCGTCGTACACACTGAGAAGGCGAGGTCGCTAGCGAACTCCGCCTGACTCCTCGACTCGTTATCGATGCTGTCCGAGAGCGCGCCAAGCACACCACCGACGCCCCATATACAGGACCGCAGGAACGTCGCGTCAGACGCCCGAACGTCGGGCGGGGTGCGCGCTGCCGCTGACTTGGCCAACTGCTCAACGACCGCGGTCGAAACCGTCGAGAAGTGCTTGATGGGCACCACCGTGCGCTCGCCGGCTTCAACCGCAACCGGTGCCCACGCCTCGTCGGTGTACTGCATCACGTTGTGCGGCTGCGACGGCTGCGAGACCTCGAGCAAGACCGGCGTCCCGAGGGCGACCTCGTCAACCGTTGACACCACGTAGACGTTTCCCTCGGGCGCGTCAGTCATGTAGTCGTCGAACGCCAGATTGAAGACCTGGACCGTGACCTCGGTTGGGTCACCGAACGCGCCGGCTGGCACAACGAGCGAGGCGTCCTCGTCGATCGCTATGGACCCTGCACCGCTATCGAACGTTGTGACGATGGGTGGACCGGCTGGCTCGGCCAGCGCCCCAAGCGCCTGCACCTCGAAGGGAGCCGACGCCCCGCTCGGCGGCTGCACACCGTCCGCATCCGCGGTTGCACGGTCCGAGACGCCGCCACAACTCGACGCAACAAGCGCCAGCGCGAGAAGCGCTTGCCCCGCCATCGATGCGCGCGTTCGCGTCCTTTGAATCACTCTTGCCATACACATATCCGCCAGCTCCTCGCCGCGCCCTCAGGGGGACGCAACCAACGTGAAGCCACTCTGCGACACGCTGGACAAAGGGTCAAGAGATCGGGGTGCGGACTTGTGCGCACAAGCCGAGGCAGTTCACGAGACAGCGCCGCAAAACGACAAGAGCCCTCGCCGTCAGCGAGGGCCCCTGCTCGATTGTGATAGATCGCCGTGGCTAGACGCTGGCGGTAGCTCGCTTGGCGCTGCGCTCGACGCGACGCTCGAACTTCTCGGCCCGCTCGATCATCTCGGGCACCATGCCCATGATCTCTTCTTGGGCAGCCGCAGCCTCGGGCGAAAGATCGGTCAGCTCACCGATCTTCCAGAACTTGATGAGTGGATCGACGATGTTCTCGGCGTGGATGCGCAAGTTGTAGATGCCGAGCTTGGCCATCTTGAGCGCACGACGCTGGAAGTTCGGAATACCCGTGCCTGGCATGGCGAAGTTCTTGAGGACCTGGTTGAGCGCGGGGACCATCAGGTCAGCGTTCTGGTCGAACATGGCCTGGGCGACGCCGCGGTAGAAGATGAAGTGGTGGTTCTCGTCGCGAGCCACCTTGCTCATCAAGGCGTGGGCGGTCTCGTCGTCAGACTTGACGCCAGCGTTGCGGTGGCTGATGCGGGTCGCCAACTCTTGGGCCGACGTGTAACAGAACATCTGGGCGATGTTGTCGAAGTTGCCGAACCAGCCGGTCTCGACGGTCGACATGCGCTGGTCCTCGAGCGCAACCGGGTCACAGTTGCGTGAGGTCAACAGGTAGGCACGCATCGCGATGGCGTGCTGGCCTTCTTCGGCGGTCCAGAGTCGCGACCACGCGGTCAGTGGGTGATCTTGACCGAAGAACGGCTGGAACAGCGAGTAGTAGTACGGCAGGTTGTCTTCGGTCAGCAGGTTGACGACAAGCGCGTCGCAAACCTCGGGGCGAAGCGTGGCCTGGGACGGGTCCCATGGCTCTTCGAGGTAGTTGCGGCCCTGTTCCCATGGGATGAAGTCCTGGAAGTACCAGTGATCGCGGCGCTCGCGATGCTGCGTCATCAATTCTTCGATCGTGGATTCAACGCTCGATACGAGTTCGAGTGCTTCTTGTGCAGTCGACACAGGGTGTCCCATTTCAACAGAGTTCAATAACCACAAACGTGGCAGCGCCTGTCCCAAGGCGCACGTAATTAGACACGTGCAAGACGCTGGGCGTTACGCATTCGTCGCGTTGTTCATGAACAAGCAACACCCGCATCGTACGGGCTAACGGGGCTCATAGCCTGCACGAGTGACGTCCACCCCAGCAGGCGCTGCCACTGCCACGCCTGCGGGCCCCGCCGGATCGAGCTCAGGTTTCATCGCAGCGGCTATCGCCGTAACCGCTTGGGGCGGGTCTGGCGTCGTCGCGAAATGGATCTCGATGGGCGCTCTGGCCATCGTGGCCTACCGCTTCGCCTTCTATTCAGTGATCATCGGAACCGTCCGAGCCGCACGCGGCCAGCGCCTGACCTGGGAGGCCTTCCGCCAGTCGATCTTCGGCGGGTTACTCCTCGGCGCCGACGTCGCATTCTTCTTCACCGCGATCAAACTCACGACGGTCGTCAATGCGACGATCATCGGCTCACTCCAACCGCTGCTGCTGACCGCGTACGGCGTGCGATTCCTCGGCGAACGTGTGCAACGCCGAGACCTGATGCTCGGCCTGACCGCGCTCGCCGGCGTGTTCGTGATCGTGCTCAGCGGAAGCAACGCGGGCGAACAGAACATCTGGGGCGACCTCGCCGCCGTCGGCGCCCTGCTGTGTTGGTCCTCGTACTTCGTGGTCGCCAAGCGCGTCAACGCAGTGGTGAGCCCAACCGACTTCACCATCTCGGCTGCGATCGTCGTTGCCGCCATGAATGCGCCACTGGCACTGCTGTTCGGCCAATCCCTCGCCTGGCCATCGCTCGAGAACTTCCTGTGGATCCTCGGCATGGCGCTCGGCGCGGGCATCCTCGGCCACAACCTGATGAACTGGGCGATCGTGCGCATCCCCCTCTGGCTCGGCTCCACGTTTACGCTCTTCGTGCCCGTCGTGAGCTCGGCGCTCGCGTGGGCGTTTCTCGACGAGGCACTCAATGCCATCCAAATCCTGGGCATGACCATCACCGTGGTTGCTCTTGGGATTCTTGTGTGGGTCCAGCAGACCTCGGCGCAACCCGACTCGGCACCAGCCATCTCCAAGGAGGTCGCTCCATGACTGACGCAACCGCCCTCGAACGGGCAACCGCTGCCTATATCGAGCGCTTCGGGTCCGAACCGACGCTCATCACGAGAGCTCCCGGCCGCGTCAACATCATCGGCGAGCACACCGACTACAACGACGGATTCGCCCTGCCGATGGCACTGCCGTTCGACATCGTCATCGCCGCAGCCCCGACAGATGATCAGTCGATCTCGGCGCAAAGCGAAGGCTTCGAGCCGACCACGATCGACCTGAGCATGGCGCCCGACCCCGCTGCCGGCTGGGCTGCCTATGTGCACGGCATCGCCCATCTCCTCGCAGAAGCCGGCCACGCCGTTGGCGGATGGCAAGGCTGCCTCGCCAGCGATATCCCTGCCGGCGCGAGCCTGTCATCATCGGCTGCGCTCACCATGGCTTCAGGACTCGCCGCACTCGGCGCTGCAGGTTCGACGATCGACCCGATCGAGCTCGCACTGCTTGGGCAACGAGTCGAGAACGAGGTGCTCGGCTTCCCGAGCGGCAACCTCGACCAACTCGCCTCGGTGTCCGGCCGCGCGAACAGCGCGAGCCTGATCGACTGCCGTTCCGTCGACGTCACCCCCGTTCCGCTTCCGGCTGGCATCGAGATCGTCATCATGGACACCGGCACGCGCCGCGAACTCGTCGACAGCGAATACGCCGCTCGGCGCGCCGACTGCGAACGAGCGGCCGAGATCCTCGGCGTTGCGGCGCTCCGCGACGCGACCGTCGCTGACCTCGACCGCCTCGAAGATGACCAGCTGCTCATGCGAGCGCGCCACATCGTCGGCGAGAACCAGCGCACCCTCGACGCAGCGGAAGCCATGCGGGCCGGCGATGCCGTCGCACTCGGCGAGCTGATGTCGCAGAGCCACGCAAGCTTGCGCGACGACTACCACGTCACCAGCCCGGCCCTCGATGCGATCTCCGCGCTCGCGCAGACCATGCCCGGCTGTCTTGGCGCCCGCATGACCGGTGGAGGCTTTGCCGGCGGCGCAGTCGCCCTCGTTCGGGCCGACGCGACCGACGCGTTCGTCGCCGCGATGCTCGACGCCTACGAGCCGCCGGTCGAACAGCCTGCGGTCGCACCCGTGCAGTTCTGGCCCGTCACCGCGAACGCCGGCGCCGAGATCTTGCGCACGCCGAGCTGACACCGCGCCGCCTGAGAAAACGAAGAACGCACCCCGGCTGATCGCCAGGGTGCGGACTTCAGTTCTTGGGCAGATTGTCCCCCAGCACGAGACATGCTGCGGGTGTGTGCATCACTGCACGCTGCGTTGCTACTTAGGTCCCAGCTACTGGGGGCAGCGCAGCACCTGGCCGGGGAAGATGAGGTCGGGATCGGTCAGCATTGGCTGGTTCGCCGCGAAGATCTCGGGGTAACGGTTGCCGTCGCCGTAGACAGCCTGGGCGATGCCCCACAGCGTGTCGCCGGAGACGACAGTGTGCATGACAGCCTCGGGCTCTTGCGCGTGGACTTCGATCTCTTCGTTGACGCGGCCAACACCTTCGGCGTTACCAACGGCAAGGATGATCTTCTCGCGGGTCTCCTGATCGGGGACGAGGCCCTCGATGTAGGCGACGCCGTCATCGAACCGAATGTCGATGTCAGCGTCTTCGCTCAGACCGAGGTCGGCGATGTACTTCTCGAGCTCGTTTGACTTCTTGTACTCCTCGAAGCGGCGCTTGGCAGCAGCACGAACGCGCTCCTGCTTCTTGGCCTGGAAGTCGGCGCGGCGCTTCTTCGCAGCATCGTCTTCGGAAGCCTGCTGCTCCTTGCGGCGAGCCATAGCCTCTGCGGCCATCTTCTTCTGCGCCTCGAGGCCACGCTGGACCGCAGCATCGGCTGCTTCCTTTTCGCGTTCCTCGGTGCTCTTGCCGATACCGATCTTTGCGCCGGCGTTGCGTACGAAATCGAACACACCCATGTGTCGACCCTTTCTCTCTCTTCACCGGCCGGTCCGACCGGAGCCGGTTCAGGTACAACCGGCGAGTCAGTATGACGCACTTTGAGGCCTTTGTATTCCGAACGAGGTGATTTCAAACACTCGACCAGCGGGAAACCCTCGATCACCAATAACGTGAACCCGTGGCTCCGCCGGTTCTTGATCGTGTCAAGCAGCTGATCGACCCGGCCCTGCGCCTTGCCGTCGACACGCTCGACGAGAACCTGCGTCTTCCCGCGGCATATCACCTGGGTTGGTGCGAAGCCGACGGCACGCCCACGACGGCCGATGCGGGCAAAGGCATGCGCGGCGCGCTCGCCGTGCTCGGCGCCGAGGCGGTTGGCGGCTCTGCCGAAGATGCCGTGCCAGGCGCCGTCGCCGTCGAGCTCATTCACAACTTCTCACTGATCCACGACGACATCATGGACAACGACCGGGTGCGTCGACATCGGGCCACCGTGTGGGACGTCTTTGGCGTCGGCGACGCCATCATCGTCGGCGACGCGCTGCATGCGCTCGCCTTCCAGGTTCTGCTCAGCGATGCCGTAACCGAACGCACCATGGCCGCAACCGATCGCCTGGGCCGAGCGACGTCGGCGATGATCGCGGGGCAAGCACAAGACGTTGCGCTCGATCGCGCTGACACCGCAACGCTCGAGCAATGCCTCACGATGGAAGCGAATAAGACTGGCGCACTACTCGCACAGTCCGTCGCGATCGGCGCCGTCCTCGGCGGCGGAGATCCTGACACCGTCGATGCCCTCGAGCACTACGGCGCAGCGATGGGAGTTGCCTTCCAGGCCGTCGACGACGTGCTTGGTATCTGGGGCGACCCGACCAAGACCGGCAAGCCCGTCGGCAACGATCTTCGTGAACAGAAGAAGTCGATGCCCATCGCGCTGGCGCTCGACCGTGGCGGCGACATCGGCCGTGCGGTGCAGCTCGCCTTCACCAGCGAGTTGAGCGAAGCCGAGATCGTCGAACTGACGAGCCAGTTAGATGGTGCGGGCGTCCGAGGCGATGTCGAAGCGCTGGCCGATCGTCACCTCGACGAGGCCATCGGGGCCCTCGACCGTGGTGAGCTCAACGCGGCACCACGCGCCGAGCTCGTCGAAGTCGCCCGCTTCGTCGCCACCCGCTCCGGCTGAACCGCTCCGGCTGAACCGCTTGGTCTCGAGCGCTGGCGTCTCGGGAAACACTCGCGAAACAGAGGCGCGACGCGCCGTTCACACTGCCAGAACAGGACCGAAACACCCCCTCCATAGCTTGCCCAAAGAAGCCGCAGCAACGCGGTTTCAGGATGCAAGGGGGCCACCTGCACGTGGCCCAGGAGGAATCATGAAACGGAAGTTCTTTGTGACGGCGCTCGGCGCCGCCGCATTCGGGTTGTTGCCAGCTACGCCGGCATTCGCCCAAGACGTAAGCGAAGCGGCGGCGGTCCAGGCCGTGCTCGACAACATCTGGGTGTTCATCGCTGGCACGATGGTGTTCCTGATGCAGGCTGGCTTCGGCTTGGTCGAAGCGGGCCTCACCCGATCCAAGAACGTCGCCAACATCATGGCCAAGAACATGGCCGATATGTGTGTGGGTGCACTGGCGTTCTGGGCCTGCGGCTACGGCATCGCCTTCGGTAGCGACACCAAGCTCATGGGCACCGATGCGTTCTTCCTCAGCGGCTTCGGCGACGGCTCGTTCGACGGGCTCTACACCGGCTACACGCCGTTCTTCTTCCAAGTCGTCTTCGCCGCAACCGCGGTCACCATCGCCTCGGGCGCCATGGCCGGACGCACCAAGATCACCGGCTATCTGATCTTCGCCGCGGCGATGTGTGCGTTCATCTATCCGATGGTCGTCCACTCGTTCTGGGGCGGCGGCATCCTCAACGACATCGGCATCGGCGATGCCGCATTCAGCGACTTCGCTGGCTCGACGATCGTCCACTCAGCCGGCGGCTGGGCGGCGCTCATGGGTGCCTACTTCCTCGGTCCTCGCATCGGGAAGTACGACGAGGACGGCAAGCCACGAGCCATCCCCGGACACAACATCGCCTTCACCGTTATCGGTGTGTTCATCCTCTGGTTCGGTTGGTTCGGCTTCAACCCCGGCTCCGAACTTGCTGCGGACAACGTGGTCGTGCGAGCTGCGGTAACCACACTGCTGGCCGCCGCCGCAGGTGGCGTCGCCGCCTGCGTGACGATGTGGATCAAGACAGGTTTCTACGACGTGGCGATGACGGCGAATGGCATCCTCGCCGGTCTCGTCTCGATCACCGCCGGTACCGCCGCGATGACACCGTTCGGGGCGGTTGTCACCGGCGCTATCGGCGGTGTGATCGTTGTGTTCAGCGTGCTGCTCTTCGACCGGATCCGCATCGACGATCCGGTCGGCGCTGTGTCGGTGCACGGTGTCGTCGGTGTTTGGGGAACGCTCGCCATTGGCTTGTTCTCGAAGTACGACGATGCATTCCTCGGACGCGAGGACGCCGGCCTGTTCTATGGCGGCGGCATCGAGCAGCTCATCACCCAGGCAATCGGCGTCGTCATCGTTGCCGCTTGGGTGTTGGTCACGACCGGGATCTTGTTCAAGATCCTCAAGAGCTTCGATCTGCTCCGAGTTCCCGCCGAGGAAGAAATCGCTGGCCTCGACGTCAGCGAGCACGGCTCCGCTGGCTACGGCCTGGAGCAGAGCTACGGCTGATCCCCCACGTTGCGACTCCGCTTCTTTGCGGACACCGCATGCGTGCCCTTCCCCCAAGCATGAGCGCGGTGGGACCCAGAACGGCTGCCGCCGGCGACGACACACTCCCCTGTGTCAACGCCGGCGGCAGTTGTCGTTCCGCACCCTGGTTCACGGGGTCGCACCTAGCAACGGTTCACTTCAGCAATTGTGGGGTCGGAGCCAAAACGTTGCATCGTGCAACGTTTTGGCTGCGACCCCAGCACTAGGGCGCTATTCGCTGCGGCGGTCGAGGAAGCTGTAGACCTCGACGAGGTCGACGCCGGGGAAGCGACTGAACGGTTCCCTCGCCGTCGGCAGGCCCGACAAGATGTGGCTGCGATCTCGCGCTGACGGCCATGCGACCGTCGACCACCGCTGGCGTTGCGACGGGTGGGGCTCACGACAACACATCGGATCAGGGCAGCTCGACACCGTCCGACGATTCGTATCGCTTCCACGGAAGTAGCGAGCCTGGCGAGCATCGGTCCCGACGGTGATCGCGTGCGGGATCATCCGATCCGTCTCGACGTAGGTGACACACCAGAACTCGCCATCGGCCGTGTCGGTGTACTGATAGTGCAGCGCATACGCGTCTTCGCTCGTGAACGCCTGGCGGGTGCCCCACTCACGACACAACCGCTGGCCTTCGACGCCACCGAACGGATCGATCGGAAGCGGGACATCGTCGTTCTCATACGCCTTCCAAACCACACCCTCGTTGTCACTACGCATGAAGTGCACGGTGATATCGAGGTGCTCGGTCAGCAGGTTGGTCAGGCGGTGACCAGCCATCTCGTAGGAGATGTAGAACAGCTCCTTCATGTCCTCGACCGAGATGTCCTTGGCCTCTTTCGCTTCGCGAAGGTGCTCGACGGCAGCAGCCTCGGGCGCCAGGATCGCGGCAGCGAAGTAGTTCGACTCGACGCGCTGGCGCACGTAGTCCAGGAAGTTGTCGGTGTCGCGGTGGCCGAGCACGAAGTGACCGAGCGTCTGCAGCACGACCGACCGAGCATTGCGAGTTGTCAAGTCGTCTCGCTGCGGGATGTAGATCACACGGTTGCGCTGATCGGCCACCGAACGGGCACTGTGCGGCAGGTCTCGGACACGATCGATCGTGAAGCCACAGCTCTCGGCCATCCCCAGCAGCATGCGCTCGCTCACGGGTCCTCGTCCGGGATAGCCGGACTCGTTGAGCATCTTCCCGGCGATCTGTTCGATCTCGCCGTAGTAGTTGTTGCGGCCCCGCATCTCGGCCCGCATTTCGACGTTGGCTCGGCGGTCATGGTCGCCATCGCGCTCGCCGGCGGTCTGTTCCGCACCACACAGGGCACGCCAGAGCGATGAGATGTGCTCGAGCGCCGAGTCGCTTGTCTTGGCCGTCGGTTTGAACTCGGGCAATCCGAGCTCGATATAGCGAGGGTCGTGCTGGGCCCGGATCACTTCGATCTCAAGCTCGTCACGCCGGGTCGGCGCTTCGTCGATCAAGAGGTCGGCGGTGGTGCAGGCAAGCGAGTCCGCAAGCTCACCGAGCAAGCCCACCCGTGCTTCGACATGACCGTTCTCAAGCTGGGACAGATACGACGTCGGCCGATCTACCTTCTCGCTCAGATCATCGAGGGTGAGCCCCGCGTCTTTGCGGTAGTACCGGATGCGACGGCCCAACAAGAGTGCGTCCATCTCTCGAAAATAGCGACGATTTGTCACGAACGGCGAAGAAATATCGCTCCGACCACCAAAAAGTTGGCCGATCTTGTGTCTCATAGCCCAATTCGGCCGCTTTCGTGGCACGCTCGGCGCATGGATCACCCGCTCCTACACATTGCGCCCCGTGACCGCTGGGAAGCAGCCCGCGACGCCAAAGCGCCATACACCGATCCGTCGCTCGAGGCCGAAGGGTTCATCCACCTCTCCACCCCTGAGCAGGTTTTGATCCCGGCGAACGAACGTTTCGCGGGGCGCACGGACCTGGTCTTGCTCGTGATCGACCCCGCTCGCCTCGACGCCGGGGTCATCTTCGAGGACTGCTACGAGAGCGGCATGGAATTCCCGCACCTGTATGGCCCCCTCCCGATCGACGCAGTCACCGACGTACTCGACTTCGCCCCGACGAGTGACGGCACGTTCACTCTCCCCGCCGGCATCTGACCGAGTTCACCCCGCGTTCACAGCAAATACCGGCGTGACGCACGAGCGCCGCATACATTCGGCTCATCGGCGAGAACACTGATCCGCAGGCAGTTGTCACCTACGTGCTCGACACGTCGGTGCTGCTGAGCGACCCGTCCGCGCTCTTTCAGTTCGAAGAGAACCGCGTGGTGATTCCACTCGTGGTCCTCACCGAACTCGAAGCGAAACGTCACCATCCCGAACTTGGATGGGCGGCCCGCCAAGCCCTTCGGTCGCTCGAACAGATCCGAGTGGCGAACGGTCGCATTGACGCTGCCGCCGTCATCAATGACGTCGGCGGCACGATTCGCGTCGAGCTCAACCACGTGCACCTCGACGCGATGCCCGAGGCGTTCCGAGACGGCAGCAACGACGAACGTATTCTGAGCGTCGCCAAGAACCTGGCCGACGAGGGCGAACGCGCCGTGCTCGTCACCCGCGATCTTCCGATGCGACTACGAGCATCGGTGCTCGGGCTCGAAGCCGACGAATACCGCACCGAGTTCGCGAGCGATCCCGGCTGGACCGGTGTCATCGACCTCGAGGTCCTGCCCGCGGACATCGACACGCTCTACGCCGACGGCGAACTCAAGCTCGAAGAAGCGCACGACGCGCCTGTGCACACCGCGTTCCGCCTTAGTGCCGGTCAACAGTCGGCCATCGGGCGGATGCATGGCGATCGTCTGATCCGACCGCTTAGCACCATGTCGCTGTTTGGGCTGCGCGGCCGAAATGCCGAACAGCGCATCGCCCTCGACCTGCTCGCCGATTCGTCCATCGGCATCGTGAGCCTCGGCGGGCCCGCCGGCACCGGTAAGAGCGTGCTGGCACTCGCCGCTGCGCTCGAATCTGTGGTCGAGCAGCGTGCCCAGGAGAAGGTGCTCGTCTTCCGCCCATTGTTTGCCGTCGGCGGCCAAGACCTGGGCTATCTGCCGGGCGACGAGGCCGAGAAGATGGCCCCGTGGGCCGCAGCCGTCTACGACGCGCTGGGTGCGATCTGCTCGCCCGAGGTGCGCCGCCACATCGAGGCCCACGACCTGCTTGAGATCCTGCCGCTCACCCACATTCGTGGGCGCAGCCTCAACGACGCGTTCGTCATCATCGACGAAGCCCAGAACCTCGAACGTGGCGTGCTGCTCACCGCACTGTCCCGTCTCGGCGAGAACAGCCGGGTCGTGCTCACTCACGACATCGCGCAACGAGACAACCTGCACGTCGGCAGCCACGATGGCGTCGTCTCGGTGATTGATGCGTTGCGAGGCCAGGACCTCTTCGCGCACGTCGCGCTACGCAAGGCCGAACGCTCCGCGATCGCCGCGCTCGTCACCGATCTCCTCGACGACAGTCACACGCGCACCCGCCGCTAACTCCGGGGTCGCACCTACGACCGCTCCACTTGCGCGGGTGAACCGCCTTTAGGTCCGACCCCATGAACCGGTTTTAGGTGCGACCCCACGGTTGGGTGGGGGGTGGAGGGCGGCGGCGGACCACACTGAGGTGATGCGAGCCGCAGTACTTGGTCATGGCGCCTTCACACTCGCGATGTGTGGGCTCATGCTGGCCGTGCAGTTTGTTATCTACCCGCAGTTCCGCAGCGTCGATCCGGCGGACTTCTCGACGTATGCGGCGGACCACGCCACGCGCATGATTATGGCGTTGGCGCTGCTCGCTCCGTTCGAGATCATCTTCGCGGCCTGGATCTGGCTCGACCCGATCGATCCGATTGGCCGCACGCCTGCGTTCATCTCGGGTGCCCTGCTGGCGATCGGCTGGCTCGCAACGGCAGCTTGG
>CALDGN010000072.1 GCA_937942965.1 uncultured Acidimicrobiales bacterium
ACAAGCTCGACACCGCCGAAGAGCTCCTGGCACGACGGACCATCAAGGATTGCGACAAGCGCATCGCCAACTTCGAGACGGCACTTGGGCTTACAGACGATGCCGACACGATTGCCGGATTCGCCCGGCAGATCGAACGCACCCGAGCCGAACGTAAGGGAGCCGAGATTCGACTCCGGCGGCTCACAACCGGCCGCGGCATGACCGAAGACGAAATCCGAGAAGTCGTACAAAGCCTGGCCGACGCAGTGAACCTGCTGTCAGCCGCATCGCCCGAAGATCGCCGCCGCGTCTACGAAGCCGCCCAGCTCGAAGTCCTGTACGACCACGGAAATCGGCGGGCGCAACTCTCGGTCGCACCGAGGGTTACTGGTGGTGTCGGAGGGGGGACTTGAACCCCCACGCCCTTAACGGGCACTGGCCCCTCAAGCCAGCGCGTCTGCCAATTCCGCCACTCCGACGTGGCCATTCAGTTGTATGAACGGAAGGTGATGCTACCGCTATCGGTGCGAGTTGCGCACCGAGATATCAGGTATCGAGCAGCAGCGCCAGTGCGAGCGTCGAGAAGCCAAAGATCAGCGACAAGACGACCGTGATGCGGTCCAGGTTCTTCTCGACCACGGTTGAGCCAGCTGCAGTGCTGCCCATGCCCGCGCCGAACATGTCGCTGAGACCACCGCCACGGCCGCTATGCAGCAGCACGAGCACGATGAGGCCAAAAGCGGCGATGACGTCAATCGGAATCAGAACCCATTCCACGTCGCACAAGTTATCGGAGTGAGTGGCCGCTTCCTCGGCACGTGACGAGTCACACGAGAAAGGTGCCCTAGTCTCCAAACGTGCGATTCGAGTGGCTACGGCGGCGCCTGCGGACCAGCGTCGCCGAACAGGCCAACGCAACCGCTGGCCAGGGCATTCGCCATGCCACTGACTTCGCTGTGTACGCGCTGCTCGGAGCCGTCATCGGCGGCCTTGTGGCGGTGGTCGAGTGGGTCGCGATCGAATGGCTGCTCCACGATGCAGAGGATGCGCCACGCTGGGTGATCGCGATCTTGCCGGGTATCGGCTTGGCCATCGCTGCGCTCTTCGTCCGTTGGGGGCGCACCGACGCCTCGACAAGTGACAACTACATCAAGGCCTTCCATGGCGATGCTGCGCTGCCGCCTCGTGATCTCCGAGGCAAGTTGCCAGCCGCCATCGCCACGCTTGGCTCCGGTGGCGCACTTGGACTCGAAGGTCCCGCGGTGCATCTCGGCGCAACGATCGGTCGCTTCACCGGCTCGAAATTGCCTCGCTACGACGGACCCCGCCACCGGGCCCTCTTGGCAGCCGGTGCAGCAGCCGGAGTCTCGGCAGTGTTCAAAGCGCCTGCCACTGGCGTGTTGTTCGCCCTCGAGTCGCCATACCGGCGTGATTTGGCGCGCCATGCGTTGCTTCCCTCGCTCGTCGCGTCGGCAGCCGCGTACCTGGTCTTCGTACCGCTGATCAACGACGATCCGCTCCTACGTTTCCGCATGATCGACGAGACATCGACGTCGGAGGTCATCGGCGCATTGATTATCGGCTTGCTTGGCGGGCTTGCTGCTCGTGGCACGGCCCTCGTCTTCCGACGTGCGAAGGATGTCGCCAAGACCTGGTCCCCGCTGGCGCGGATCCCGGTCGCGGGCCTGGTGCTCGGAGCGGCGGCCTTGCTGTCGTTCGAGCTGGTCGACGAGTCGGTCACGTTCGGGCCGGGAGCCGAGAAGGCCGTCGACATCGTTCTCGATCCCCAATGGGGCTTCTGGGTCATCTTGGCGTTGCTGGTCCTGCGGCTCGTCGCGACATCGGCGACCCTGGCTGGAGGTGGCGTCGGCGGCTTGTTCATCCCGCTCGTCGTCATCGGCATCTTGCTCGGACGTCTTGTCGAGATCGTCGCCGACGAACAGTCCGCGGGATTGTTCTCGGCCATCGGGCTGGCCGCTGTGCTCGGTGCGGCCTATCGCACTCCCCTCGCGGCTGTGATGTTCGTCGCCGAAACCACGGGACGAGCCGAGTTCGTGATCCCTGCACTTGTCGCGACCGCCGTGTCTCAGGTGGCAATGGGCGACGGCACCGTGTCATCGGGTCAGCTCAACGAACGCAAGGGCAGACTCGAACGCCGGCTGGGGCGGCCTGTGTCGGCCGTGACCGAACGCGGCGCGTTGGTCGTGTCGCCCGATGACCGACTCGCCGACGTGCTCGACCGGCTCGGAGGCGACATGCACCTGCCCGCACTTCCCGTAGCGCTTCCCGACGGAGGCTGCGAGCTGCTGGTGCTCAACGATGTCGCACCGGCGTTCTTCGAGATTGGCGACCAGGCACGTGTCCGAGATGTCCTTCGTAACGTGCCTGCGGTCTCCGAAGATGCGCTTGCGACCGAAGCCGCACGGGTGATGACGATGCACGGCACGGCCGCCGTCGCCATCGTCGATGCCAACGGCAATCCGGTCGGTATCGCTACCACCGAGTCCATCGCCGGTCTCGCTGACATGGACCTCTGACGTCAACAAGACGGGTGTCTGACAGCCGGTCCGGCCCGGTCGTTGCGCTACGGGCGTATCGTGGAGGCTCCCCCACAAAGGCGACGACATGTCCCACCCCGACGCATCGCACGATGGCGATGCCGCAGGCCCCGAAGAGGGTGTGCCCGATGCTGCGCCGAAGCAAGGCGAAAGCTTCGCCGATCTTGGCCTTAAGGCTGAACTCCTCAGTGCCCTCGGCGAACTCGGCTACGAAGAAGCAACGCCGATCCAGCGCCAAGCGATTCCTGAGCTACTGACCGGCCGCGATCTGATCGGGCAAGCAGCGACCGGTACCGGCAAGACCGCCGCATTCGCGTTGCCGATCCTGGAACGCATTAGCCGCAACGACGCAGCGATTCCGCTCGCGCTCGTCATCGTGCCGACCCGCGAGCTCGCCGTCCAGGTGAGCGAGGCGTTCTTCAAGTACGGCCGCAAGTCGCATGTCAAGGTCGTGCCGGTCTTTGGCGGCCAGCCGATTCAGCGGCAGCTCCAGGCGCTCAAGCGTGGCGTCCATGTCGTTGTTGCGACGCCCGGCCGTGCGATTGATCACATCAAGCGTGGCTCGCTCGACCTCGATGCGATCCAGACCGTTGTGCTCGACGAGGCCGACGAGATGCTCGACATGGGCTTCACCGAGGACATCGAATCGATCCTCGAAGCGACGCCCGACACCCGCCAGACCGTTCTGTTCTCGGCGACCATGCCGCCTCGTATCGCCAAGATTGCCGAGACGTACCAGACCGACCCAATCACGGTGAAGATCGGTCGAGGCACGGGCGACGCCAACCCCAAGGTCCGTCAGTCGGTCTACATGGTCATGCGGGCCCACAAGGCCAGCGCCCTCGGCCGCATCCTCGATGTCGAAGCGCCGAGTTCAGCGATCGTGTTCTGTCGCACCCGCACCGAGGTCGACGAGCTCACCGTCACCATGAACGGCCGGGGCTATCGGTCCGAAGCACTGCATGGCGGCATGGATCAGAAGCAGCGCGACCGAGTGATGGCCCGCCTGCGCGACGGCACCGCCGAGATCTTGATCGCAACCGACGTTGCCGCCCGAGGCCTCGACGTCGATTCGCTTACCCACGTCGTCAACTACGACGTGCCCGCCGCTCCCGAGAGCTACGTCCACCGCATCGGCCGCGTCGGTCGTGCCGGCCGCGAGGGCGTGGCGATCACGATCGCCGAACCTCGCCAGCGCCGGCTCCTGCAGAACATCGAGCGGCTCACGAAGCAGAGCTTCACGATCGAGAAGGTCCCGTCGGTCGCCGACCTCCGTACGAAGCAGATCGAGATGACGGTCAACGCCATCCGTGATGCACTCGCCGAAGACGACCTCGACGACTACGACGCGATCTTCGAACAACTCGACGCCGAGTTCAAGAAGACCGACATCGCTCGCGCCGCCCTCAAGCTCGTCCACCGAGCCCGTGGTGCCACGATTGACGACCAAGAGATCCCCGACGCATCGGACTGGAAGCACGGCAAGGACCGCGGCCCCAAGGGCAAGGGCGGCAAGAAGAAGTTCAAGCGCGACGACCGACCCGGCAGCGGGCAGCAGCGTGGCGGCAAGGGCAAGGGCGGGCGCCATGACGACGGTGACCGTGGCTTCATCCACGTCAACGTCGGCAAGAACGCGGGTCTGCGGGCTGGCGATCTCGTGGGCGCGATCGCCAACGAAGCCGGACTTCCTGGCAGCGACATCGGTCCGATCCGCATCGCCAATCACTACGCCGTCGTTGGTGTCCCCGAAGGTGCAGTCGACGACGTCGTCCGCAACATGAAGCGCACGACGATCCGCGGCAAGCAAGCCCGGCTGCGTCGCTACGTCGACTAGGCGCTATCTGGGGTCGGGCCCTACCGCCAGCTGCCCCACGGGATGGTGACCTCGGCTCCGTCGATGACGCAATGGTCAGGTGTGCCCATCATTCGCCACGCTTCGATATCAGGAGCGGCATCGGTGAGCGCTGCGACCAGCAGCGTCCAGGCCGTGCCGTGGCCAACGAGTACGACATCGTCGTGGCCACGGAGCATCGAGCGCACAGTGATTGCACGCACCGCATCGACAACCCGCTGACGAGTCATCGCCGCCGGTTCCCAACCGAGCACAGCCGGAAGCTCAGGCTGCTGCAGGGCAGAACTCACCCGGTCATCGAAGTCGTCGAGCCAAGAAGCTGTGCGCTCTTGCTCTCGTAGGTCGTCGACGACCTCGTAGCTCTCGGGGCCGAGCAGGTCCGCGGTCTGGATCGCCTTCGGTTCTGGCGAGACAAACCACGCGGCCGTCTCGGGCAACACGTCTGCCGCCCGAAGTTGGCCTACTGCGTCGGGCGCGTCAGCACTGAGGCGCCATTCGGCGGCCGCAACGCGACGGTCAACGAAGGACGGCCCATGCCGAACCAGATGTAACGCCACTTAGCCCTGGAGGCGGTATTGGCAGATGCGGGCGAACGACTCAGCTTCGAGGGATGCTCCGCCGACGAGCGCTCCATCGATGTCCTTCTGGGACATGATCTCGAACACGTTGGTCGGCTTCACCGAGCCGCCGTATTGAATGCGCACGCCCGCTGCGGCTTCTTTGCCCTTGAGCTTGGAGACCGTGTCACGAATCAGGCCACAGACGGCCTGGGCATCGCCTGGTGTTGCGGTGAGGCCAGTGCCGATTGCCCAGATGGGTTCATAGGCGATGACCATCGCTGCGACCTTGCCGCCACCGACCCCAGCGAGGTTGGCTTCGAGCTGGCCGACGACCTTGGACTCGGTCGCGTCGGCGTCGCGCTCTTCTTGGGTCTCGCCGACGGCCAGGATCGGAGTCATCTCGTGCTTGAACACGGACTTCACCTTGGCGTTGACCTGTTCATCGGTCTCGCCGATGAGCTCACGGCGTTCGCTGTGACCACAGATCACGTACTGGACCTGAAGCTTCGACAGCATCGGTGCCGAGATCTCGCCGGTCCATGCGCCGCTGTCGTCCCAGTGGCAGTTCTGGGCTCCGAGCTTCATGGGAATGCCATCAGCGTCGAGCAGTGTCTGGATCGAGCGGATGTTGGTGAACGACGGGTGCAGCGTGACCTCGACGTTCGCGTGGTCGTCCTTGTCAAGCTGATAGCTCAGCTTCTGGACCAACTGAATCGCTTCGAAGTGATTCAGGTTCATCTTCCAGTTGCCGCT
>CALDGN010000073.1 GCA_937942965.1 uncultured Acidimicrobiales bacterium
ATCGTTGAGCAACGTCGCATACGAGCCTTCGAGGCCGTATTCGGCGGCGAGGTCACCGTCGAAGATCAGGCCCCAGGTCTTGGGAACGTCTTCGCCGGTGACGGCCAGATCGATGCCGAGGCCCGTCGTGCCCCACTGGTACGGCGCGGTGTAGGTGCCGTCAGGGTCATACGGCAGGCCGCTGGCGAACTCGCTCGACAGGTTCGAGAGGTTCGGGATCGCGTCGCGGTTCAGCGGTTGGATGTCGCCGGCCTCGATCATGATCGACACCATGTAGTCCGACGGCACGATGAAGTCGTAGCCGGAGTTACCGGCATTGATGATCGGCTGCATGGCTTCGTTCGAGTCGTAGTTGTCCTCGGTCACCGAGACACCGAACTCTTCTTCGAAGGCGGTCTTCAGTTCTGGATCCATGTATTCGGTCCAGTTGAAGATGGCGAGGTCGCCGTCGGTTTGACCGGCTTCGCAATCGCCGATTCCACCACTCGCACTGTCGCCATCGTCGCCGCCGCAGGCAGCGGCGAGCAAGGCCAGTGCGAGCAGCGCAGCAAGCGCGCGCAGCATTCGTCGCGTGGTCATGTTCCCCTCCAAGGGATCGTGGGTTGTGAGAAGTTTCGCGGATGCCAGCCCCGCAATGTTGAGATCATGCCGGTTCGCCTCCTCGTGCCCGCTGGACCACCAGCGAGGCAACGACGAGAACGATCGAGATCGCCAACATGATGACCGAGACAGCATTGATCAATGGGCTGACGCCGCGCCGGATCAGGCCGAACACGTACACCGGCAGCGTCGTCGAGCCTGGGCCCGAAACGAACTGGGTGATGACGACGTCGTCGAGCGAGAGGGTGAGTGCGAGCAGCGCGCCGCCGACGACGCCCGGCGTGATGAGTGGCAGGGTCACGAAGCGGAACGCCTGCCACCGCGACGCATAGAGATCTTGGGCTGCCTCTTCGAGATCGGCTGACATGCCCGCGAGCCGAGCACGCACCACGATCGACACGAAGCTGATGCTGAACGCGATGTGGCTGAGCGTCACCGTGGTGAAGCCCTTGGTCATCTGGATCCCGAAGACGGCATCGAGCACGTTCAGGAACTGGGTGAAGAACAGCAGCATCATCACGGCCATCGTCACGTCGGGAACGATGATCGGCAGATAGAGCAACGCGTCGAAGATACGGCTGCCCCGGAACCGATAGCGCTCGAGCGACAGTGCCGCCATCGTACCGAGCACGACCGAGATGAGGGTCGACAAGATCGCGACTCGGATCGATACAGAGAGCGCGCCTTGGACTTCGTCGTTCTGGCCGAATGCTCGATACCAGTCGAGAGTGAAGCCACCCCATCGACCGACCAGGTTGTCGTCGCTGAACGAATACAGCACGAGCAGCGCAATCGGCGCATAGAAGAACAGATAGACGAGCGTGGCGTTGGCGCCGAGCAGCCACTTCGGGCCTCGACGGAGTTGGGCTGGCCGGCTCACAGCGTGCGACCTCCGGTGCGGAAGTACACGAGCGTGGCGCCGAGCATGACGGCCATCAGAACCGTCGATGCGGCCGCTCCCTCGGGCCAGTTCCGGGCCTCGAGGAACTGGGCGACGATGTAGGTGCCCAGCATCGGGTCTTTGCCGCCGCCGAGGATCTGTGGAGTGACATAGGCGCCGAAGCTCGGCACGAATACCAAGATCGAGCCGGCGATCACGCCCGGCAGCGACAGCGGGAACGACACCTGGCGAAAGGTCTGCCAACCGGTTGCACCAAGGTCACGGCTCGCCTCGACGAGGCTCCAGTCCATCCGTTCGATCGCGGCGTACAACGGCAGGATCATGAACGGCAGGAACCCGTAGACCAAGCCGAGCACCACGGCGCTTTGGGTGAACAGGATCGTGGTCTCGCCTAGCCCGGCCGCCTCGGTCGCTTGTGAAACCGGCCCGTCGTTACCGAGCAAGACTCGCCACGCGTAGTTGCGCACCAAGAAGTTCGACCAGAACGGAATCATCACGAACACGAGCATCAGATTGCGGACTGCTGGTGATCGGGTCGCCAGGAAGTACGCGAACGGATACGCCACGACCAGGCAGATCACGGTGGTGATGATCGCGAGCCACAGCGACCGGAGCACCAGGTTGCGCACGAACTCTTGCCCGAGCTCGCGGTAGCCCTCGATGTTCCAGCCCGACAGATCGGTGCCGCCGAAACGGTTGCGGGTCGCGAACGAGTAGACGACCACGATGAGCAACGGGACTGCGAAGAACAGGGTGAGGAACGCCCACGACGGCAGCGCCAACAGCAGGCCACGACGGCGGTCGAGACGCTTGTTGGCCGCCTCGAACTCAGGAGTCGCCTCGGCCGGTTCCGGATCGGTTGGAGGTTCCATCGGTGGTCGAACGATCGCGCCGTGGCTCATTCGGCGACCAACCAGTCCGATCGCCGATCCCACCAGACGGCGACCTCGCTACCAGGAGCGAACCGCTCCTCGGAGAGCACCATCGGTGTGCGAACTTCGAGATCGATCCAGTCGATCGACACCTCATAGACCATCGAATGGCCCAGGTAACTCGCCGACGAAATGACGCCCTCGAGGCTGGTTGCTTCGTGCACGGCCGGCACCGAGCCCCGGGCGCCAACCTGAATGGTCTCGGGCCTCAGACTCATCGCAACGGCGGTGCCGGCGGCATGCGGACTCGGCGCTCGCAGCCGTTGACCGTTCTGCAGCACGATGGTGTTGTTGTCGGCGACGGTGGCCTCGATCAAGTTGGTCTGGCCAATGAAGTCAGCCACGAAGCGACTGGCCGGGCGGGCGTAGAGGTCTTCGGCCGAGCCGACCTGGAGCAGCTTGCCCTGGTCCATCACGGCGATGCGGTCGCTCATGGTGAGCGCTTCTTCTTGGTCATGGGTGACGAACACGAAGCTCACGCCCAGCTCGCGCTGGAGCGACTTGAGTTCGGTCTGCATCTCTTGGCGAAGCTTGAGGTCGAGCGCGCCGAGCGGCTCGTCAAGCAGAAGCACCTTGGGCTTGTTCACCAGCGCCCGGGCCAAAGCAACGCGCTGTTGCTGGCCGCCGGACAACTGGTTCGGTTTGCGCGCCGCCATGCCATCGAGCTGCACCAACTCGATCATCTCGCCGGCGCGCTGCCTGGCTTCGGTCTTGTTAACCCCGCTCATGCGCAGCCCGAAGCTGACATTGTCGAGCACGGTCATGTGCGGGAACAGGGCGTAGTTCTGGAACACCGTGTTGACCGGGCGCTTGTTTGGCGGGAGCGTGCCGACCTCTTCGCCGAAGATGCGCAGGCTGCCCTGGGTCGGGAACTCGAGGCCCGCGATCATCCGCAGCGTCGTGGTCTTGCCGCAACCAGACGGGCCGAGCATGGCGAAGAACTCGCCGTCGGCGATCGTGAGATCGACATCGTCGACTGCAACGACCTCGTCGAAGCGCTTGGTGACGCCGCGGATCTCAACCGCAGCTACAGCATCAGCCATCAGTACCGTCCGGTCGGGTCGGGTACGGCGCCGGCCTTGAGGGCCTGCACCGCAATGAAGTCGTGCGCGATCTGGGCGGCGGCGAGTGCGGTGATCTCAGCATGGTCATATGCCGGCGCGACCTCGACGACGTCGGCGCCGACGATGTCGAACTCGGCCAGCGAGCGGATCGCCTCGAGTGCCTGGGCCGTGCTGAGCCCGCCGACGACCGGCGTGCCGGTTCCCGGTGCGACTGAGGGGTCCAGACAATCGATGTCGAATGTCAGATAGGCCTTGTGGTCACCGACGACTTCGCGCAGCACATCGATGACGGCGGGGATGCCTTCGCGGTGCACCCAAGGGGCGCCCAACACCGTGAAGCCATGGTCGGTGCTGTTCCAAGTACGGATGCCGATCTGCACGGACTTCTCGGGGATGATCAGGCCTTCGTTCGCGGCCCGCAGAAACATCGACCCGTGGTCCATACGCGTGCCGTCGTCGGCCCAGGTATCGCAGTGGGCGTCGAAGTGAATCAGCGCGAGCGGCCCGTACTTCTTGGCATGGGCACGCAGCAGCGGATAGCTGACGAAATGATCGCCGCCGAGCGACAGCATCATCGAGTCGGTGCCGATGATCTTGTCGGCGTGCGCCTCGATGAGCTCAACCGAGTTCGTCGGGTAGCCC
>CALDGN010000074.1 GCA_937942965.1 uncultured Acidimicrobiales bacterium
GCGTCGATGAAGCGCACCCGTTGCTGCAGGATCAGCCAGGCGGTGTCGTGCCACACCGTCCCGGTGCGACACAGCCGAAGCCCCGTATTGCGTTCCCAGACCGCCCGCAGCGCTGGCGTATCTGGCTCGAATCCGGTGAGGTCGTCGTCGAGGCCAAGGAGCCCATCGACCCGGTCGAGCATCCATGTGGCGCCGTCTCCCCAAGCTTCGACCGTGGCAACCGGATCTTCGTCGTGCGTCCAGCCGATACGCAGGCTGGCGGCGCCCTCGGGGGTCCAGGTCGCCCGTTCGTATGATGCCGTGCCGAGCCGGGTGCACGGGTCGCCGGTGAGAAGGGCCTGGAACCGCAGCGTTGACCGAAGATCGATCCCCGTGACGGATCGCTGGACTGCGGCAGGCACAAACGGAAGCTACTCGCGCCATGTCGGGGATCGCGGCGCCAACAGTTGTTTCGTGCCGGGGAATCGGCGACGATACGTCGATGGCCATCGCAGTTCCGTTTCCGACGACGACGCCCGAGGGCTACGCCCGCATTTCCAACGATCCGGTCTTCGATCCTGAGCGGCACCTGGCCCTCGAAGAACCAGCCGAGATCCTGATGCTCGCCGACCTGGGCTATTCGGATGACGAGATTGCGACCAAGGCCACGCCGGTCGCTGCCTCGACACCGTTTCGGCTGCTGAGCGACGAGGGCGCCGAGATCATGCTCGACATCGCACGAACGCTGAAGGTCCACGCCAAGCCAGCTGGCGATCGCATCGAGAACGTCGTGCGCGGGGGCTGCTACCAGTCTCAGTGGCTGCGAGACCTGTGCATGAGCCAAGAGATTTGCGACCACCTGCAGAAGATCTACGGCATCGAGGTCGCCCCGCACGCAATGCCACTGCACCTGGGGCACATGAACTTCGAACCCCGTGACATCAACACGTCGATCGACAAGTGGCACCACGACACGCTGCCCCTCGACTTCGTGATGACGGTGACCGACCCGGCCAAGGTCGATGGTGGCCGGTTCGAGTACTTCTTGGGAACCAAGCACGAGATGGCCGAGATGGCTGCCCGAGGCGAAACGCCGCCGCCTGAGCGCACCGTCGCTCCTGAGTTTGCGGGACCCGGCTACGCCATTGCCTTGCACGGCGACATGGTCGTGCACCGCGCTGGCCCCCTGTTCTCGCAGTGCGAGCGCATCTCGATGGTCAATGGCTACGTCGCCACCGACACCGCTCGCGACGAGCAGAGCCGCTCTCGCGACCTCATCGTCGTCGACGACCCCGAGGTGCTCTACACCGAGTGGGCCAAGTACGCCGCCTGGCGTGCCCACGGGCGCCTCGGCACGCTGCTCGATGAGCTCGACTTCACATCGGACCACGAGGCCGTTGCCGCAGAACTCGAACACGCCATCCTCGACGTGCAACGCGCAATCGACGAGATGCGCGCACAGAAGCAAGAGATCAGCCACTACGGCGGCTGAATAGCCCGCTGTCGTGTCGTACGCTGCCGCCCATGAGCCTTGCTTGGGAACAGGTCATCATTGCCGCCGCTGATCCGTCGGCGCTGGGTCGCTGGTGGACCGAAGCACTCGGCTGGGTCGTCGTCGACGACAGCGCTGAGACGTTCGAGATCCGGCCGTCCGAGGACGAGATTCCCGGCCTGCTGTTCTTGCAGGTGGCCGATGCAAAGGCCGGCAAGAACCGGCTGCACCTCGACTTCCGGCCCGACGATCAAGCCGCCGAGGTCGAGCGGCTCATGGCGCTTGGCGCTGAGCGAATCGACATCGGCCAAGGCGAGGCCAGTTGGGTCGTACTCGCCGACCCCGAGGGAAACGAGTTCTGCGTCCTTGGGGAACGCCGGACTGCGGACTAGGTAGCCGGAGCGTCGACTTCGCTGCGACGGGCTATTACGGTCACTGCCAGCGCAAGTACCGACGGTACCAACTGAGGCAGGCCGGTCCCGACATCAACCGTTACGGCGGCGGCGAAACCGGCAATGGCGACAAATCCGAGAAAGCAGACCGCCACCCGGAATCGCCATTCCGGGTCAGAGATGACCAGCGACCAGATCAAGCCAGCAGCCAGAAACAGGTTGTACACGCCCTGGTTGGCCGCCAGGTCGACGGTCTCAGGGAACAGGTCGGGGTCGAAGGTTGAGAACACATCGGGGCCGACCTCAGTCCAGGCGAAGATCTCGAACCACGCAATGTAGATGTGGAGGATGGCGATGAGCGTGATTAGGCCTCGCGACAGGAGATTCATCTGGTCATGATAGGGCGCTTCGACATCGCTGTTCAGCCGGCGGTCTTACGACCTCGCAGGGCTGGTCGATATCGCTCAACCAGGCCCAAACCGATAGCCATGGAGAGCTACCCGATCTGGTGGCATGAACTCGACCGGGGTCGTTCCAAACGACTGAGCCGGCTGCCAGCTCGACCCAATCGCCGAAGTCGAATCGCCAGCTACTGGGGCCTGTCAGGTTCAGGTAAAACTCGGGGGCCCGGTGGTGGTGATCCAAATAGTCGACCCCTGGGATGAGCAGAAAGAGGCCCATCGCGAAGTCGTCGCCTTCGGCAAGAACCACGTGCATGTTCCCGTTTCGGTATCCATCGCCGACCGGAGCGTCGCTTGCGTAGTACTGCCCGTCATCGACCCGCCAGACCATCGATTCCTCTGCATCGCTGATGGTGTTGCCGATTTGGCCAAGCTGTCTGTCCTCGGCGGCGCACAGATGAGTTAAGGCTCGGGCCAGTTCTTTGCCGTGCGGAGGTGCGGCCGATGGTTCGTCTACCG
>CALDGN010000075.1 GCA_937942965.1 uncultured Acidimicrobiales bacterium
CGCAACAGGTCGTGTCGGATTCGGGTGCCGTCGAGCATCTCGTCGTCGACGTGGATGACCTCGACGCGACCGAAGAACACGATGTTCGACGGTGGTCCGTCATCCGGGCCGACCTCGACCCGGTTCGTGACTCGACACTCGAATACCGCTGGTGCCTCGGCAACCATTGGGGCGTCGACGGTCGTCGCCTCCGCAACCGTCAAGCCGGTGAGGTCGAACTCGCTCTCGCCGGCCGGAAGTTCGGCTGCGCTGTGGTTCATCGCCGGACCGAGCGCCTCGGTGACGATGTTGACTGTGAACTCGCCTCGGTCTTCGAGATTGGCGTGGGTGTCCTTGCGACCAGGCCGTACGCCACTCGACACGATGATGGTTGGCGGGTTGCCGCTGACCGCGTTGAAGAAGGAGTACGGAGCCAGGTTGGCTGTCCGCTCGTCGCCAGTTCCAGACCACGAGCCGACCCATCCGATGGGGCGCGGTACGACGAGACCCGTCATCAGTTTGTAGTTGTCGATCGGTGCCAGTTCGGCGGTGATGAAACGAGCCATGCTGATCGCTACTCGCTGATCGTGCCGACCTTGAGTTCGTTGAACGGCACACCCTTGTCGACCGAGACATCTCGGGGAAGCCCTAAGACGCGGTCGCCGATGATGTTGCGCTGAATCTCGTCGGTGCCACCGGCGATCGAACCCATGAAGGCGCGCAGCGGGTACTTGGACCATTCCTCGGCGTGCTCGTCGCCCTGCTCGTAGGCCATGACCTGAGGGCCGACCATCTCGTGCAGGAACTCGCGGGTCATCCAGCCAATGTTGGAGCCGTGGAGCTTGCCGAGCGAGCCGCCCGGACCAGGAGCCTTGCCGGCCTTCATCTCGGCGCGGGTGCGCATGGAGACCAGTGACTTGGTGACTTCTTGGCTGTAGATCTGCATCATCTTGTCGCGCACGATCGGGTCCTGGATCGTGCCGAGCTTGGTGGCTTCGCGCTTGATGCGGTTGAACATCGGCGTGGTGATGCCGCTCTTGGAGCCGGTGCCGATCGCAACGCGCTCGTACATGAGCATGGCGGTCGCTTGCTTCCAGCCGGCGTTGTATTCGCCAACGAGCCAGTCGGCCGGGATCGCAAGGTCGGTGAAGAAGATCTCGTTGAAGTGCATGCCGCCGTCGATCTGGTGGATCGGGCGGATCTCGACGGCGGGGTCACGCATGTCGATCATGAACATCGACAGACCCGCATGCTTGACCATCTCAGGGTCGGTGCGGGCGACGAGCAGTCCGTAGTTCGAGTGGTGGGCGAGCGTGGTCCAGACCTTTTGGCCGTTGATGATCCACTGGTCGCCGTCCTTAACGGCCTTGGTCTGCAGGCTGGCGACATCGCTACCGGCGCCAGGTTCGGAGAACATCTGACACCACATGTCTTCGCCGCTGATCATGCGAGGCATGAACTGCTTCTTCTGTTCTTCGCTGCCGAACTCGTTCATCATCGGCAAGCACATGCCATGGCTGATGGTGAAGGCGCCACTGCAGTCAGGGAAGTGGGCGTACTCTTCGCGCCAGACGCGGTCCTCGGCCTTGGTGAGCCCGGCGCCGCCGTATTCGGTCCCGTAGGTGAGGCCGCCGAGGCCAGCGTCGGCCAGCTTCTTCAGGAAGGCCTGCGAGTGGGCAACCGTCTGGTCATCTCGAGGGTCGGGCCCATTGAGATGCAGGGGAGAAGCGTTCTCCTCGAGGAACTCGCGGCAGCGAGTGCGAAAGGCGTCGAGATCGGTGTCAGTCATGGCATACCTCCGGCTGACCAAGCTAGCGGTCTGCTCCGGGCAGATACCCATCGAACCCGCATTGCTACGGTCGAAGGTATGGATGACGGTGGAGCGGCGGACGAGACGGCACCGGGTTCGCCCGAAATGCGATTGAGCGATGCGGATCGCGATGGTGCGGTGGCCCGGCTCAGCCAGGCGATGAGCGACGGGCGTCTCGATGTCGCCGAGTTCGAAACCCGCAGTCGACAGGCGTATGCGGCGACGGTCCCGTCCGAACTCACGCCGCTCTTCGTGGACCTGCCTCCGACCAATCTTCCGGTGCCGACTGCCGAGGCCGCCGTGCCTGCCGTCGGGGCCCAGATCCCGACACCGGTCCCTGCAACTCGCCAGTCACGTCGCTGGCTGTTGTCGCTCTTTGGGGACAACAAGCGGTCAGGCCGATGGGAGCCGGGTGAACAAACCGTTGGCGTCACGTTCTTTGGCGACACTGAGCTCGACGTGAGCGAACTCGAACGAGACTCGGTCGACATTCTGGCGTTCTCGGTGTTCGGCGATGTCACCGTCGTCGTCCCGGCAAATGCGCAGGTCGACGTGGGCGGATTCGCCGTCTTTGGAGACTTCTCCGACCGCATCGAACCGGGTGCCGGAAGCTCCGCAATGCGGGTCCGCGTGCGCCGGTTTTCACTCTTTGGCGACCTGCGTCTTCGCAGCGGCTGAATCGCTCCCATTCGGTCGTTGCGCGCCGTGTGGGACGTTCGACCGGGCGGTCTGCTCGCGCGGGTGTCGCGCGCCCTACGATGGGGCGCCGCTACTCGGTCCAACCGAGTCGCGTGCCCTTGGGAGAAACACGTGGCCACCACCACTCAAAAACCGCAGATCTTGCGTGCGCTCGCCGCGCTGGCAATTGCGGTCGCGGTCGGCCTGTGGCTGATGCCGTCTTCCGGCGCCCAAGGAAGCTCGGTCGTCATCAACGAGATCGTGGCCAGCAACACGCAAGTCTTTGCTGATGGCGACGGCGACTTCACCGACTGGGTCGAGCTGTACAACCCCAACAACGTGCCGGTCGACATCGGCGGCTGGCAGATCGCTGACGATGCCGGCATCGGCTGGCCGATCCCCGCGGGCAACTCGATCCCCGCCAACGGCTACTTGATCATCTTCGCGAGCGACAAGGGCACGCCGGGCGAGCCGGGCTTCCCCGGACCTGCGGACGAGCTGCACACGAACTTCAAGCTGAGCTCCGGTGGCGAGACCGTCACGTTGATTAACAACAACTTCTCGATCGAAGACAGCGTCACGTACCCGGCGATCCTGACGGACCAGAGCTACGGCACCGACGGTGCCGGTGGTTTCGTCGTGCGCGAGACCGCCGACATCACCCCGCTGGCCGCGAACTCGGTCATTGCGCCAACACCCACTCCGACACCGCCGCCGCCTCCGGGCACGCCGAGCCTCGTGATCAACGAGATCATGGCTTCGAACGACACGACGATCGCCGATGGCGACGGTGACTTCGAAGACTGGTTCGAGCTCTTCAATCCGACCTGCGAGACCATCGACCTGACCGGTTGGCGAGTCGCCGATTCCGAAGACGGCTGGGACTTCCCCGCCGGCACCGATATCGCCACCGGCGAGACGCTCCTTATCTGGGCCAGCGACAAGGGCGACGTAACCAATCCGGCGTTCCCTGGTCCAGCCGGGCAGCTGCACACGAACTTCCGGATCACGAGCATGGGCGAGCCGCTGTCGCTCATCGACGATCAGGGCTTCTTGATTGCGCTCGTTACCGCCGACGCACTCGAGGCCGACCAGTCGTTCTCCCGCCAGGCTGACGACAGCTATGTGGTGACCACCGGAGCGTCGGTCAGCCCCGACGCACTGAACCCCGGTCAGAGCACCCCGGTGTGCGCGATCCCCACCGCGACGCCAACGCCGACCCCCGAAGCAACCGCGACGCCAACGCCTGAGCCCACGGCGACGCCGACTCCAGAACCGACCGCCACGCCCGAGGCCACCCCAACGCCAGGCGGGCCAACGTCGACGCCCACTCCAGAACCAACCGCAACCCCGACGCCTGCACCAGAACCCACGGCCACCGCAACACCGCTTCCGACCGCGACGCCAACCCCGGCACCGACCTCGACGCCCGCACCGACACCGACGGCTACGCCGGTGCCGGGCGAGTGCGCAAGCCTCGTCTACGTCAACGAGGTCCTGGCTCGCAACGACTGGCACGTTGATGGCGACGGCGACACCCCTGACTGGATCGAGCTCTACAACCCCGGCACGGTCGACGTTGACCTCACCGGTTGGTCGATCGCCGACGAGGACTCGTCCGGTTGGGACTTCCCAGCTGGCACGACGATCGAAGCCGACGGCTACCTCATCGTTTGGGCGAGCGACAAGGGCGACGAAGACGATCCCGACTTCCCCGGTCCCGCCGGCGAACTCCACACCGACTTCCGTCTCGGCGGCGGTGGCGACAGCGTCACCCTGACCGACGCCGCTGACTGTGTTGTTGACTCGATCAGCTTCGGGCAGCAGTTCGAGAACGAATCGTTCGGCCGCACTTCGGATGGCAGCCTCGGCCGCTTTGCGTACCCGCAGTTCACCCAGGGCTTCCGCAACGGAGCACAGACCTTCTCGCCGATCCCCGAGTGCTTCTCGTCCGGCAGCTCTGGCTTGCGCATGAGCCGCATCGTCGCCAGCAATAGCGGCATCGTCCTCGACGGTGATGGCGACGACCCCGACTTCATCGAGCTCGAGAACACTGGCCTGTTCACGATCGACCTCACACTCTGGAAGCTGAGCGATGACCACGACACTTGGTCGTTCCCGCTCGGCGCCTCGATCGATCCGGGCGAGAAGATCATCGTGTTCGCAAGCGGCAAGGGCCTCGTGACCGACGAGGACTTCCCCGGACCCGAGGGCGAATACCACACGAGCTTCCGTCTCTCGACCAGCGGCGAAACCGTGACGCTGGCCGAGCCGAGCACGTGCATCGTTGAGCGAGTGACCTACCCCGAGCTCAACACCGACGAGGCCTACGGCTTCGACGCGAACGGCGCACGAGTCATCGTGTCGCCTGGCGATCGCGTCGCCCCTTGCGCTGATCCTGGCGTGGTCGTATTCAGTGCGCTGATGTCTCGCAACGACACGTTCTTGGCCGATGACGACGGCGATTTCGAAGACTGGTTCGAACTCACGAACACGACCGATGAGCTGATCGAGCTTGGCGATTGGGTCGTCACCGACAACGACGCGGTGTGGATCGTGCCCGAGGGCGTGTTCATCGATGCGGGCGAGACGCTCACCATCTTCGCTTCGGGCAAGGATCGTGGGGCGGCCACCGAGGTTGCCCACACGAACTTCAAGCTGAGCGGTGACGGCGAGACACTCACGATCGGCTCCTCGTCGTCGTGCCCGGTCAACGAGGTCAGCTTCCCTGAACTCGACGACGACCAGGTCTACCGACTCGTCGATGGCGAGTTCGCCACCCAGGGCGGCGCACCGGCCGAAGAGCCCGTCGGCGACTTCATCATCACCGGCACCTGTATCGCCATTACCGAACTGATGGCCGACAACGAGTCGACGATCGAAGACGAAGACGGCGAGTTCGTCGACTGGTTCGAACTGACGAACCTGGGCGACGAGACCATCGACCTCTCTGGCTGGGAGTTCGAGGACGCCAACGACACCTGGGCCGTTCCCGACGGCGTCGAGATCGAGCCAGGCGAGTTCCTGCTGTTCTGGGCCGACGAAGGTGACCGTGGCGGCCCCGACGAAGAACTGCACACCAACTTCAAGCTCGGCGTCGGCGGCGAACCGCTGATTCTGACCGATCTCGACGGCAACGTTGCCGCCTCACTGAACTCGTGGCCCGAGCTTGACGACGACCTGGCCTTCGGCATCGACGAGCAGGGCGACTGGGTCGTTATCGAAGCTGGCGAAGCCACGCCAGGCGACGGCCCAACCGTGCCCGGCGGCTGCGACTTCGAAGTCAACCTCTTCGACGAAGCCGCCGATGCTGACGAAGAAGAAGACGCTGGTGACGATTCGGCCGACGGCGATGACGCCGCCGATGCCGATGCAGCCGGCGACTCGAACGACGGTCCTGGTCTCGCTCGCACCGGTGCGGATCGACTGCCGTTGACCGTCGCTCAGCTGCTGCTGGTTGTGGGCGCAGGCCTCATGGCGATGGCCCGAGTCTCCGACCGTCGCGCCCGCTTCTAACCCGCTCGAGCCCTGGCCCCTTCGGGTCTGCGAAACCGGCCGGTCTAGTGTCGAGTCGTGCATATTGACTTGATGACGGGCGCGTCGAGCTGGTCCGACAGCGCCGACCTCGCGGTGAAACTCCAAGGCGCCGGGTTCTCCGGCATGCTCTGGACCGAGACCAGCCAGGTGCCGTGGATGCAGATTGCGGCCGCCGCGACCGCTGCGCCGGACCTGTACTTCACGACGGGTATCGCGGTGGCGTTTCCCCGTAGCCCGATGATCTCGGCCGCGACCGCATACGAGATCGTTGACAACACGGGCGGCCGGTTCCGCCTGGGATTGGGCAGTCAGGTCAAGGCCCACATCACCCGCCGCTACTCGGCCGAGTTCGATCGGCCCGCAGCTCGACTGCGGGACTACGCCCTGGCCGTCAAGGCGTGCTGGCGCGCAT
>CALDGN010000076.1 GCA_937942965.1 uncultured Acidimicrobiales bacterium
GATGGAACGGAACGACATCGCCTCGAGCCCGGCATCTTCGTAGATCGTCTGGGCGGCATCGAGTAGCTGCTCGCGGGTGCGGTTGACCTCTGCGGTTGTCAGAGCGGGGCGCGCCATGCGAGGACCCTACGGCAGTTGTTCGTACACCGTCAAATAAACATCGACCCGCATGATGCTGCGCCTCGAACACTTCCGACGTGACCGAGGGCACGTCGTCACCGTCAACCGCTTAACAGACCCACCGGCCCCTCCAGTCGCACGATGTGAGTACCGCCATTCCCAGGCGGCCCCATCAACCCCCCAACCTCCTTAGGCGGAAGGACATCTCATGTCGACGAATTGGCAGGAGCCACACGGAGCGGCTCCACCACCACCCCCCAGAAACCAACCCAACCCCAAGCGGAGGTTTGCCATCGTCGGCATCCTCCTCGTTGTCATTGCCGGCCTGGCGGCGGCCGCCGGTCTCGTACTCGTGAACCGAGGCGGCGACGACGTCGCCGACGAAGCCCAGTACGTCGTCATGGACAGCCCAACCGTCACCCCGGTCTTCGAGCCACGTGACGCCCGAGGCAACGACCCGTTCTTCCCACTCGAGACCCAACTCCTCACCTTCCAGCAGGAAGTCGAAGAGGAGATCGAAAACATGGTCGACGAGCAGGTCATGGCCGCCGAGGCCAGCGGCGAAGAGAACGTCACCATCGAGGTGCCGACCTTCGACGTCGCCGAACTCGATGCGGCAGTCAAGACCGGCTTGTACGGCGGCACCGAAGAGAACACCTGCGATCCCGAGCGTCTGATCTCCTTCCTGATCGCCAACCCTGAAATCGGCGAAGCCTGGGCCGCGGTCCAGGGCATCCCGTTCAGCGCGATCCCGAGCTACATCCGGAGCTTGGAAGTCCGCGTACTGGCTGAGCCCGTCAACGTGCTCAACCACGGGTACGACCCCGTGAGCGGCGCAGCCTATGAGATCGACGCGGTCCTCGATGCCGGCACGGCGGTGCTGGTCGACGAGCAGGTCATGGCCGCCGAGGCCAGCGGCGAAGAGAACGTCACCATCGAGGTGCCGACCTTCAACGTCGCCGAACTCGATGCGGCCGTCAAGACCGGCTTGTACGGCGGCACCGAAGAGAACACGTGCGATCCCGAGCGCCTGATCTCCTTCCTGATCGCCAACCCTGAAATCGGCGAAGCCTGGGCCGCGGTCCAGGGCATCCCGTTCAGCGCGATCCCGAGCTACATCCGCAGCTTGGAAGTCCGCGTGCTGGCTGAGCCGGTCAACGTGCTCAACCACGGCTACGACCCCGTGAGCGGCGCGGCCTATGAGATCGACGCAGTCCTCGATGCCGGCACGGCGGTGCTGGTCGACGAGAACGGCGACATCCGCACCCGCTGCTACTGCGGCAACCCCATCAAGCCGAAGCCACCCGTTGGTCACATGCCGCCTCGCTGCATCGTGTTCGGCGCGTCGGTCTTCGTCGTCCCCGGCGGCGGCGCCAAGCGCGAGGACGCACCTCGTGACGTTCTGCTGACCGGCCAGGAGACGACGCTCGCAAGCGGCGCTCACTGGACCGAGGTCAAGTGGGGCAACGGCGACACCGAGAAGGGCTGGGTCGAGACCTGGAACCTTCGCAAGCACTACTGCCCACCACCCGAAGTCGACGTCAAGTGCCCCGGCCCTGACACGACCAACGTCTACGCCAACGACCGCACCACGGTGGTCGGCCAAGTCACCGGCACCCTCAACACCCCTGCGGGCCCCCAGGACATCTTCGGCCCGATCGATCCTGTCGGTTTCCCCGGCGATGAGACGATCGTCGACGGCTTCGTGCTCGTCCACTTCACCCAGGCATTCCCGTCCGTGCAGAACAGCGGCTGGGTCGCCCTGGCTGACTTGCAGAACGACGACTGCTTCGAGATTCCGATGTGTATCGATCTTCAGGACAACTTCGTCCGTGACCGGGCGGGTGGGGCCGTGCTCGGAGCGGATCTGACCGGCAAGCTCAACGTTCGCTTCTCTGGCCACTTCGCCGCTGCGGCTGGCGACTGGGCTGAGATCGACATCCTCGACGGGTCGGGCCGTACCGGCTGGATGCCACTGCTGTGGCACGTCCCGCTCACCGACAGCGAATGCGAGATCGAGTACAACGACTGCATCGCCGGCGCAATCGTCTGGGATGCATCGACTGGCGGCAATCCGATCGCTCTCGTCGCAGACGGCCGAGTGAGCTACGACGCTCCCCCTGTCGTGCAAGACGGTCGAGTCCAGGTGAACCTGCCCGGCAACGGCCCAACTGGCTGGATCGACGAAGTCGCTGCTCTCAGCGCCGGCGTCGACGACTGCCGCCGTCCGATTTGTGTCCAGATGCCTGGCCAAGGCCACGAGATCTGGACCAACGGAGGCGGAACCGTCGGCCCGATCGCAACACCGTTCTATGTCGACTACCTCGGCGTCATCGCAATCGACGGCGTCGACAACTACATCCGGATCTCGTACCTGGGTACGGACTACTGGATCCAGGACGGGAACATCGTCCTCGTCGACGAGGACCGTTGCCGCAACCTGACACCAGAGTGCCCGCAGACGCCATACCGAAGCGCAGTCGATGACTTCGCACCAGATCGTCTGCGCATCGTCTCACCTGATCTTGCGACCGAGTTCCCTGAGCCCATGGGCGACGACAATCGTCCGCAGCCGGTCACGACCTGCTGTGTGACGGCGCTCTACGTCGCTCCAGGCGGAGCCCTCGCCCCGGCCATCGAGTACCCGGCCTACGTGACCGTGCTCGACAGCCAGGATGTTGCGGGCACGATCTGGTTCCAGACCGTCGGCGGCCGCTACTTCACGGCTGCGGACATCGACTTCACCGAGCGCTCGTGCCAAGACCCAGGTTGCCCCGACGACCTGAAGATCCCTGGCATTCGCGACGCACTTGACCGGGCGAGCGATGACGACGACGTTCGCATCACCGTTGCGCCTCTGACGATCATCGGGGACGACTTCCCGGAGATCGAACCAAGCGGCGACTGCTGCGTACGGGCCCTCTACTTCGACATGGCGCTGTCGGTGCCTGTGCCGGCAGTGGGACCGTTCCTCATCGACGTCGACGCTGGCCCGTTCGCTGGAAACGTGTACCGCACGACCACCGGCTTCTACTTCGACGGCGCTCACGTGCTCGCCGCCGAGCACTGCGACGGTCCGGTCGATTGCCCGACCCCCGGCGATGACGACGGCGGCCCGATCCCGGGCTACGGCGACGACGTGAGCGTGTACGCCTCGACCTACATCCCCGAACTCCTTTCGGAATGCTGCGTCGATGGCGACTACTTCGACGACGCCAACGGTGCCCTGATGGGCACCTGGGCGGAACCGACGAAGGTTGCGATCCTCGACGTCGATGGCGATTGGTACCTGGTCGGCACGATCGACTCGATGCCCGCACTCGCCGTGTGGGTGCACGCTGACTCCTTTGTCGACACCGACGAGTGCAACCGTGACGACGTCGATCCTGGCTGTCCAGACTTCTCGCTGATCCGCATCGACGACGAAGGCCGCCAGGTCTGCTGTGTCGCTGACAACAACAGTGGCTTCCTTGAGGTCACGCTCACCGGGACGGTGGCCTTCATCGGTCCAGACCTGAGCTACGAGACGGTCGAACTCGGGTTCATCGACGGCGACCGCTTTGTCGGCGCCGGTCGATGCGACGTCAACGAAGACGCCAACTGCCCGACCCTCGCAATCATCTCGGCGCTCACCCCGAACGAGTGCTGCGTAGCGAGCGCTGCGGCAGGCCCATTCATCGTCGAGATCACGGGCGAGACCCGTGACATCGGCGGCGGCGTCCTCGAATACAACACGGTCGACCACGGCTGGATCCTCGAGAGCCAGTTCACCTTCGCCGGCGAGTGCGAAGTCGATCCGTGCCCGAACGGCGAGATCATCGACGGCGTGTGCTGCGGCAAGGGCCAAGAGCTCTTCGCTGGCCAGTGCGTCGATCCCTGCCGGAACGGCCAGCGCCGTGACAGCGCCACGGGTCGCTGCTTCACTCCTGAGACGGTCCCACAACCGGAGCCGACGCCGGAGCCAACGACCCCACCTCTGCCAACGTGCCCAAGCGGCCTCATCGACAATGCAGGCAACTGCTGCTCAGATGGCCAAGCACTGATCAACGGCGTGTGCGTGAATCCGTGTGACCTGTTCGGCGGCGACGTCGACGGCGACGGCATCTGCGGCGACGAGGACCCCTGTCCTCGTGATCCGACGAACACCTGCCTGAACGATCCGTGTCTCGATCTCGGTGGCGACACCGACGGTGACGGCATCTGCGACCAGCGCGACGAGTGCCCGAACGATCCGACCAACGATTGCCAGAACCCCTGCGGCAGCGTCGGCGATCGGGACAACGATGGCATCTGCGATCCACAAGATGAGTGCCCGGACGATCCGTTCAACTACTGCAACGAGGGCTTCACCACTGCCCCCGGCTCCGGTGGCGTGGCGTGTTCGGACCAGGACAAGGACGGGTTCTGCGATGACGTGGATCTCTGCCCCACCGTGTGGACCCAGGTGAACCAGTACCCCTACCAATCCGGGTGCTTCCCACTGAGCTTCGCCGTGCCACCGACGTCGCTCTTCCCACCGTCGAACTAGTCCGATGAACAACCTCATCAACCACTAACCCCAGTAAGCGATGGAGCGGCTTCTGCCGCTCCATCGCTCACCGTTTTACGATGCCCACTACCCTCAGAACCCGTGAAGAGCGGCCGAGCATGATCCAGATCGCGGGATACGACAGCTTCGAGATAATTGGGCGCGGCGGGTTCGCCGTCGTCTACAAGGCTCGCCAGATTTCTGTCGGTCGCGAAGTTGCCATCAAGGTCCTCAGCGATCCCATGCCTGACGCCGACCTGATCCGCAGGTTCGAGCGTGAAAGCAAGGCCGTCGGCGCCCTCTCGTGGCACCCGAACATCGCAGCTGTCGTCGACGCTGGCACGACTGCCCAGGGCCAGGGCTACATCGTCTTCGAGCTCATCAGCGGCGGCTCGCTCGACGATCGCCTGGCGTCTGGCCCTCTGTCCTGGGTCGAAGCACTGCCTGCGATGATCCAGGTCGCCGACGCGACCGAAGCAGCCCACCGCGAAGACATGCTGCACCGAGACATCAAGCCCGCGAACATCTTGAAGAGCCGTATTGGCGACGCGAAGCTCGCCGACTTCGGCATCGCGTCGATGCAAGATGGCACCAAGACCGAAGCTGGCATGTTGGCCACAACGGTCGCCCACGCTGCGCCCGAACTCTTCGACGGCGCTCCGTCGTCTCGAGCGACCGACGTCTATGCGCTCGGCTCGACGCTGCACAACCTCGTCACCGGACGCCCGCCGTTCACGCCGACCGACGGCGAACGGATCGCCACGATCATCAAGCGCATTGCGACGGAACCGCCGCCTCGGCCTGACCCCGCAAACGTGCCCCCACAGGTCGCCGCAGTGATCGCCCATGCGCTGGCGAAGCAGCCCGAGTTCCGGCCGCGTTCTGCGGTCGCCTTCGGCAAGGCCCTGCAGCAGGTGCAACGGGACCACGGGCTACCAGTCACGCCGATGCCCGTTGGCGACAAGGAACCCGACGAAGCCCGCGGCAACACGATCGTGCGGCCCGGGTCACCTCAGGTCCCTGCCGCGGCGCCGATGCGCCCGGCCGCGCCTCCGCAGCAGCGGCCTCCGATGCAGCAGCCCATGCAGCCAATGCAGCAACAGCCGGTGCCGGTCGCTCAAGTGAGT
>CALDGN010000077.1 GCA_937942965.1 uncultured Acidimicrobiales bacterium
GCGGAGCCCCTGGCTTGCCGGCCTCGCCGCCCGCGACCTTGATGAGATGAGCGGCGGACGCTTCGTGCTCGGCGTCGGCACCGGCAATCCGATGTTCAACGATCTCTACATGGGCGAAGACACCTCGAAGCCGATCGCCAAGATGCGTGACTACGTCCAGATCGTCCAGACCGTTGCCGCCGGCAGGGCGGGGGAACGAGTACGACACGAAGGCGAGCAGCACTCCATCCGGTGGCGAGCGTCGTGGGATCCGACCCGACCGGCGGTGCCGATCTGGATGTCCGCTTCGGGGCCGAACATGGTTCGGTTGGCAGGCGAGGTCGCCGACGGGGTCGGGGTCGGGATCATGTCCTCGGTGGCATTCATGCGAGACATCGTTCGACCGAACGCGACTGGCGGCGCGGTCGACGCCGGCCGCGATCCGGCCGAACTGGCCTTCCCGATGGGGGCCTTGGTGAGTGTGAACCACGATGCTGAACGTGCTCGGCACGCGGCGGCCGCACGCGTGTGCGGACTGTTCCACCCCGTGCCGCACCCGTACTACGACTCGCAGCTCCGCCAACTGGGCTTTGGCGACTTCGTCGACCAGGCCTACGAGCTGATTCCGGCGGGCCGGTTCAACGAGGCTGTGGCGCTGGTACCCGACGAGGTGATTGACACGATGACCATTACCGGCACACCTGGCGAGTGCGCTCGCCGTATCGCCGAGTACGACGGCCTCGCCGACGAGATCATCATCGGGCGCGTTCCACAGCCGGAAGAACCGCCGGGCGTCGCCGCCTTCGAGCCGATCTTCGAGCTCGCTGCGCTCGCCGGCTGACGACGGAACTAACGTCGGCTGCAACGGCCGCTGGGGAAGGTGGCCGCACAAGGGGGCACGATGATTCCTGCAGCGACGACCGACATCACGGTCGAGTGGTTGAACGAACGGCTGGCCGAGCGAAGCGATGTCGGCACCGTCGCCGCAATTGAGCGAGAGCCGATGGGCATGGGTGTCGGCATCCTCGGCGAGATCGCCCGGCTCCACCTGACCTACGCCGACGGCGAGTCGGGCCCGGCGACCATGATCGCCAAGTGCCAGTCGGCGTACCCCGAGAACATCGGCCTGTGCCAGATGATGGGCTTCTACACCCGCGAGGTCAGCTTCTACCAACAGCTCGCTGACACGATCGACATCCGGGTACCGACGCCCTACGTGGCCGATATGGAACCGGGCGGCGCGCCGTTCGTGCTCGTGATGGAAGAAGTCGGTGGCGCCGGGATGATCGACCAGATCGTCGGTGCCAGCCTCGACGAAGCCAAGCTTGTGCTCGACGCCGTCGCCACGCTGCACGCCCGCTTCTGGGACAACGATGACCTCTACGCCCTCGAGTGGCTCCCGCCAATGAACAACGACATGTACAAAGGCGCGCAGGTCCTGGGCGAGGCGAACTGGCCGGCGTTCAACGAGAACTGGGGACCGAAGCTGCCCGCCGCAACACTCGCGGCCGTCGAGGCCTTCACGCCGCTCTACCCCGCAGCCCTCGACTACCTGTACGAACTCGGCACACCGACGTTCGCGCACACGGACTGCCGAGCGGAGAACTACCTGTTCGGCGGAACCGCTGGCGAGGGCGTCACCACGATGCTCGACTTCCAGCTCTCGACGCGCCACATGGGCACGTTCGACTTGGCGAACTTCTTGGGCATGTCGGTGACGATCGAGAACCGGCGAGCATGGGAAGACGAGCTCATCGAGCACTACCACTCGACGCTGCTCGCCAAGGGCGTGCCCGATAGCTACACGCTTGAGCAGTGCCGCCTCGAGTACCGCTACTGCCTGATGCAGCAAGCGTGGGCTCAGCTCGCGATCGCGAACGTGGACCCTGGCAACGATCGAGGCCGCGAGCTTCTCGACGCGTTCGTGACACGAGCGTTCCAGGCCGCCGAGGACAACAACGCCGCCGAGCTTCTTGACCACTTGAGCTGAGGCACGGCAATGACCGCACCTGAGATTCCGAGCTTCTTCGACCCGGCGGTTCAGGACGACCCGTTCGAGGCCTACGAGATGATGCACGCGCAATGTCCCGTGCACCAGCTGCCCGAGAACGACCTGTTCATGGTCACGAAGTACGACGACGTCAAAGAGGTATTGACCGACCCCGACACGTTCTCGTCGAATCCGGTCGGCCGCACGCCCCACGTCTCCGAAGCATCGGCTGCAGCGGCCAAGGTGTTCTCCGAACGTGGATGGAAGCGGGCCCGCACCTTGCAGCGGACCGATCCCCCGGTGCACACCCATTACCGCCGGCTGCTGGGCCGGGTGTTCACGAACCGTCAGGTCACGGCGCTCGAACCTCGCATCACCGAGATCTGCCACGACCTCATCGACGGGTTCATCGATGCGGGCGAGTGCGAGTTTGTGCGTGACTTTGCGCTGCCGCTGCCCGGGATCATCATCTGCGAACAGCTCGGCCTCGATGCCACGCAGTACCCGCTCTTCAAGACCTGGGCCGACGCAATGTTGGCGCCCGCTCAGCGGGTGATGACGGTCGAGCAAGCCGTCGAACAGGCCGAGATCGAGCTCGAAGCGCAGCACTATCTCGCCGCCGAGTTCGAGGCGCGGCGAGAAGAGCCTCGTGACGACCTGATCTCGGCGCTCGTGCATGCGCACGGCGCCGACGAAGAGCCGTTCACGATGGAAGAGCTCCAGGACCTGATGCATCAGCTCGTCACCGGCGGGTTCGAGACCACGACGGGTGCGCTCGGGACCGGCATGTGGCTGCTGCTGCGCTATCCGGATCAGTTGGCGAAGCTTCAGGCTGACCGGTCGTTGTTGGGCAACTTCATCGACGAGAGCTTGCGGTTCGATTCGCCCGTGGCCGGGTTGTGGCGCACGGCAACGTGCCCAGCTCGGGTCGGCGATGTGGACATCCCCGACGATTCGTCGGTGATGGTTCGCTACGCCGCCGCGAACCGAGACCCGGACAAGTTCGAGAATCCCGACGTATTCGACATCGAGCGAGAGAACGCGTCGGACCACATCGCGTTCGGCTGGGGTGGCCACTTCTGCGTCGGCTCCTGGCTGGCACGAGCCGAGCTACGCATCGCGTTCGAGTCCATCCTCGACCGGCTCGACAACTTCGAACTCGCTGGACCGCTCGACGAGATCCCGCACGAGTTCAGTTTCATGTTGCGTCCACTCAAGGAGCTGCCGGTCCGCTTCACGGCTCGGGCGAGCTAGCGGAGGGCGTGCCACCAGTCGGCGACGACGGCGGCATAGCTCTCGGTGTACTTGAGGGTCAGCTCGTCAGCACCCTCGGGAGCGCTCTGCCCATTGGTGGCCGGAAGTGGCGATGAGTCACTGATCGGGTCGATCCACTCCAGGCGGATCTTCTCGACCACGCGGCCGATGTTCGGCGATGCCGTCTCGTGATGGTCGCTCGTCTGATGGACGATGAACGCCCGGTGATCAGGGAACGACAGCAGCGTGTAATACGTCCTCGGTTCGGCGCCCCGCCAGTACTCGTAGCGAAGGATGTCGTCCTCGAGCTCATGGCTCTTTGCGTAGAGCTCGGCGGCGATGGCTTCCCATTCGGCTTCGGTCCCGGGCTTGACAGTGATGTGGGCGAGGATCGTGGCCATGTGATCAAGGTAGGGGTCGGGTCAACCGGCAGTGGAATTCTGGCGATGGGCGACGTGAATTAAGGTCCGCTCATGGCTCATCCACGTCCCTTCCGTTTCGGCCTCATGGCGGCCAAGGCTTCGTCCTCCACTGAGTGGACCGAGACGGCGAAGAAGGCCGAAGACCTCGGCTACTCGTCGTTGCTCATGCCCGACCACTTCGGGGATCAGCTCGGTGTGATCCCGGCGCTGGCTGCAGCGGCCGCCGTCACGACCGAGCTGCGCATCGGCTCGCTCGTGTTCGCCAACGACTTCCGCCACCCGGCGCTGCTGGCTAAGGACACCGCGACGATCGACTTGCTGAGCGACGGACGACTCGAAGTCGGCGTCGGCGCAGGCTGGATGAACACCGACTACGAAACGACGGGCGTTCCCCACGAACGTGCGGGGATTCGCATCGACCGCATGATCGAATCGATCGATGTGCTCAGGGGCCTGTGGGGCGAGGGTGCGTTCTCTTACGACGGCGCGCACTACAACATCACCGAGATGGACGGTCTGCCCAAGCCGGTGCAAGCGGGCGGCCCGCCGATCATCGTCGGCGGCGGCGGTAAGCGCGTGCTGTCGACGGCGGCTCGGATGGCCGACATCGTCGGCGTGAACCCCAACGTGGGCGAGGGCACCATCGGCGCCGAGGCGATCAAGTCAATGTCAGCCGAAGCGACCGAAGAGAAGATGACCTGGGTCCGCGATGCCGCGGGCGACCGCTTCGACGACATCGAGATCAGCATCTTGAAGTTCTTTGTGGTCGTCACCGACGATCGCGATGACATGGCCGCCAAGGTCGGCGCCGGCATGGGCATGGATGCCGCCACGATCATCGCCAGCCCCCACGCAATGGTCGGCTCCGCCGAACAGATCGCCGACGAGCTCATCGAACAGCGCGACCGCTGGCAGGGCTCCTACGTGACCGTTCAGTCCGACGCTATGGACTCGTTCGCACCGGTCGTCGCCGCACTCGCAGGCACATGAGCGACACCTCCGCGTTTCGGTCCGACCTGCTCGCCGGCCGCACGGCGCTCGTCAGCGGCGGTGGTTCTGGACTCGGCAAGGCCATCGCCACCGGCCTGGCCGCAGTCGGCGCCGACGTCACGATCGCGGCGCGACGCCAAGAGACCCTCGAAGAAGCGGCAACCGAAATCGCGGCCGCGACCGGACGATCGATCGGCGTCGACCTCGTCGACATCCGGAACCTTGAAACCGTCGAGGCGCTCGCCGACCGTCACGCCGATGTCGACATCTTGGTGAACAACGCGGGCGGACAGTTCCCGCAGAAGGCACGTGACTTCAGCGCGAACGGATGGCGGTCGGTCATCGACCTGAACCTGAACGGCACCTGGAACATGACCCAGGCGTTCGGCAACAAGATGCTCGACGGCAACGGCGGCACGATCTGTCAGATCATCGCCACGGTCGGCCGAGGCATCCCTGGCATCGCTCACTCGGCTGCTGCCCGTGCGGGTGTGCTCGAGCTCACCAAGACGCTCGCCTACGAGTGGGGTCCCAAGGTTCGCCTGAACTGCGTGGCGCCGGGCCAGTTCCGCACCGACGCGTACGACTCGACCTATGAAGAGGGTGTCGGCGACGGATACGTCGAGCAGCCGCTCCCTCATGTCGGCCACACGAGTGACATCGCGAACGCGGTCACCTTCCTTGTGTCGCCTGCCAGCAGGTTCGTCACGGGCGAGGTTTTGTTCGTCGACGGCGGTCTGATCGTGCAGGGTCCGATGAGTGCGCTTCCTCCGGGCGGCTACCCCGAGCGCGACGAGCCAGCGACCCGGCTTTAGAAAAATCTCCGAGGTGCGCGACGGAGCTCACCCTGTTCGTTCGTTGAAGTGGGTGTATGAAGGCCGAACACCAGCGACCTGAACCGGGCGCTCCGTCGAAACTCTCTGAGTTGTATGACGAAGCGCTCCCTCAGGTCTATGCGTATCTGCGGGGACGATGCGGCTCGACCGCACTCGCCGAAGAGCTGACATCCGCAACGTTCGTGCAGGCCGCGCTCTCGTGGTCTGGCAAGAGCGACGGCGAAGCAGAACTGACCGTGGGTTGGCTCATCACCGTCGCCCGCAACAAGCTCATTGACCACTGGCGCCATCAAGCGGTCGTCGACCGTTCGTTGGTGCTCATCGAGGGCGGACGCATCGAGTCCGTCGACCCCTGGCACGACGTGCTGGACCGTGCTCGAGCCGCCCAAGTCCTGCAACAGATCCCGCCCCACTACCGGGGTGTGCTCACCCTGCGTTACCTCGATGACCTGAGTGTCCCTGAGTGCGCCGACATCCTCAATCGAAGCGTGCACGCCACCGAAAGCCTGCTCGCCCGAGCCCGCAACGCATTCCGATCCGCCTACGAAGAGACCGGAGGCCGACATGACTGATCCCCTCACTGAGCTCACCGCTGACGAGACGACTGACGGCCCTTCGGCCGAGTTCGCCGCCAACCTCCGCACCCGCATCGAGGCCATCGAGGCCCGCTCGGAACGGACTCGCCAAAGCGGCTGGCACCTCGCCCAGCTGAACCTCGGCCTGTTCAAAGCGCCGCTCGATGCGCCCGAGATGCAGCCGTTCGTCGACGCCCTCGACCGCATCAACGCCCTGGCCGAGTCATCGCCGGGCTTCGTCTGGCGACTGACCGATGACGAAGGCGCATCGTCGAGCTTCGTCGAAGTTCCCGGA
>CALDGN010000078.1 GCA_937942965.1 uncultured Acidimicrobiales bacterium
CAAGGGTCGATTTCGCACCACACGATCTCAGCGTCGCTCGTCGCCGAGCGAGGAAGCAATCCGACCCGCGAGTTGTAGTCATCGAACCAGCGCAGCGGGAACGGGGTACCACCGAACGCCAGGTCGAGATCGACAGCGACCGGCAGATCGAACACGAGGGCGTACTTCTGGGTGAGGCCCATGTCGTGAATCATCGGCATGCTCGGCAAGTGGATCGGCAACGTCTTGGTGACGGTGCCGTCCGGGCCCACGACGACGTACTGGACCTTGTCCATCAGCGTCGCTGGGGCGTAACAGATGGCATGCATCTCGCCGGTCAGCGGGTCGTACTTGGGGTGCGCTGTGAAGCCGTTCTCGAGCGTGCCCTCGAATCCGTTGGTCCCGACCGTGTCGAGCTCATAGGTCAGCTCAACCGGCGCCGTGCCTGCTTCGACAATGGCAAAGGTCTTGCCGTTGTGGCCGATGACGTTCGTGTTTGGGCCAGTCGTTGCGTCGATCGGGCCAGCTGACGGAGCGCGTCCGTGTTGGGCGGTGTTCTGCGAGCCGACGAAGCGGTTGCGGTACCACTCGGCCTTGCCGCCCCGCATGCGGATGCCATGCACCATGCCGTCGGCGAGGAACCAGTGATGGTTCGCCATGTCGACGTCGCCGATCGGATTCGGCCCATTGCGCAGCAGCCGCCCCTCGAGCTCTTCGGGGATCTGGCCGATCACGGTCAGGTCCGTCACGGTGAGTTCTTCGGTCACCGGTGCGTAGTTCCCGGTCACATACGGGGAAGCGTCGTTGAGCGTGGTCTCATCCTGCATCGTCATGCGGCCATCTTGCCACTGTCAACTTGACACTGTCAAGGGCCTGGTCGCTGGTCCGCCGCAGGCGGGAATTGCTCAGCCGACAACGTGGCGACTTAGGGTCGGGCATGGGTGAATTCAGCACGACCGAAGTCGACGGCAACCTCCTGATCGTCACGATCAACCGACCCGAGCGCATGAATGCGCTACATCCTCCGGGCAATGCCGAGCTCGCTGGGATCTTCGACCACTTCCAGAACGACCCCGACCTGTGGGTGGCCATCATCACCGGCGCCGGCGATCGTGGCTTCTGCGCCGGCAACGACCTGCGCTACCAAGCCGAAGGCGGCGATCGCTCCGCCGCGCCCGCTACCGGGTTTGCCGGCCTCACCGCCCGGTGGGATCTCAACAAGCCAGTCATCGCCGCAGTCAATGGCGTCGCCATGGGCGGCGGGTTCGAGATCGCGCTCGCCTGCGACCTGATCATCGCCAGCGAGACCGCCCGCTTTGCCCTCCCTGAACCAAAGGTCGGCCTGGCCGCACTCGCCGGCGGCGTGCACCGCCTCCCTCGACAGATCGGCCTGAAGCGAGCGATGGGCATGATGCTCACCGGCCGCCACGTGCCAGCTGCCGAGGGGCTCGAGCTCGGCTTCGTGAACGAGGTCGTCGCCCCCGACAAGCTCATGGAGACCGCCCGTGCGTGGGCCGAGCAGATCCTGGCCTGCTCCCCCATGTCGATTCGGGCAACCAAAGAAGCCGCCATGCTCGGCTTCGAGGAACAGGGCCTGCAGGAGGCCTACGAAAAGCAGTACGACGCCGTGCGCGCCATGATCAAGAGCCAGGACTTCATCGAGGGGCCGCTCGCCTTCAGCGAGAAGCGCGCCCCCGAATGGAAAGGCGAATAGCCAGCTCGGCGTTGGCTACAGGTGGTCGGCTCGCCGCAGGACGAGGAACCACGTCAGCACCGACGACATCGCTACCAATACGAGCGCCATGATGCCGGCCTCGGCAACGAACGCTTCTTGGAATGACCCGAAGATGCGCGTCGTCAAGGTCTGGAAGCCGAGCGGCGCGATCAACAGGCTGATCGGCAGCTCTTTCATCGTCGACAACAGCACCAGACCAGCTGCGGCCAGCAGGCCCGGCCCCATGAGCGGCAGGTCGACCGTGCGCAAACGCCGCATTCGGTCGGCGCCCAGCATCGACGCAGCGTCGTGGAGCCGATCCGGCACCGAGCGAACCGCAACCAAGGTGACACCCATCGCCAGCGATGCGAAGCGCACGACATAGGCGAAGATCAGGACTGCGTGGGTATCGGCGAACGCATTGCCGATGGCTCCGGCTCGCAGCGTCCAGAAGCGCAGCGCCAAGGCGATCAGGATCCCCGGAAGCGCAAACGTGGCGATCACCGCAGCGTGGGCATAGCGGCCGAACCGGTCGTTCCGCCGCGCCACCAGGAACGCAATTGGGGCTACCGCCAGCACGGCAACGATCGCTGTCGCCACCGAGACCGACAGTGTGTTCAGCGACGCTTCGACGATGGTGGCGTTGTCCACGGTCAGCGGCCGTCCGCTTCCGCTGGCCCAGTCGATCAAGGCGGCAACCGGTGCGATCACACCGAGCACGACGGTGATCCCGACAATCAGGTGACCCACGATTGCAAAGCGACCGAGTCCGTGCTCGGTGGTTCGACTGGAACGGCCTCCGGCATCGGCTGGCAGGCGGCGGGTCATGGCGTTCTCGCCGATCACGACGACTGCGGCGAGCACGAGCAGCATCAGGCTGAGCGCAAAAGCGACCGGCGGGCGGGCCAGGTAGTTCGTCTCGATCGCCCGGGTCAGCGTGTCGTAGCGCATCAGTTGGACGGCGCCGAAGTCACTGATCGTGTACAGAAACACGAGCAAGGTGCCGGCGGCGATCGACGTCGCGATCTGCGGCAGCACGACCCGCCGAAACGCCTGGCTCATCGTGTCGCCCAGCACCCGAGCGCTCTCTTCGAGCGCCGAGGGCAGCCGACGGAGCCGCGCCGCGACCGGCAGATACACGTACGGGTACGTGAACAGCGTGAGCACCAGCCACGAGCCGAAAAAGCCACGCAGCTCGATGCCGAGTTCGATGCCGACGCTCTCAAAGAGCCGGAACACCAGACCACCGGGGTTCATGGTCCGGATGAACGCAGCCGCACCGATGAACGTCGGGAACACCAACGGGATCGGCATGAGCACCCGGTAGATCGAGCGTCCGGCGAGATCGGTGCGGGTCGTCAGCCAGGCGACCGCAGTGCCGAGCACCGCCGCGCTCACCGAGACGGCAACCGCAAGCCTCAGCGTGCGCCAGAGCGGCGCCAAGGTGCGCTCGTCAAAGAGAAGACCGAGCGGATCGGCATCGCTCGTGAAGTTCCGCCAGACCAGGTACGCCGCCGGAAAGCTAAAGGCGATAGCGAGGAGGCCACAGACAACTCGCAGAACGGCGAGGCCGCCCCACTCCGCGCCCACTGGGCGCGGTGTCGTCTGTGGCCGTTTGCTCACTGGTTCTGAATACCGGTTGCTTCGACGAGCAGGGTGGTTTCTTCGAAGTCGCCGCCGAGGGCATCGAAGTCGACGGTGCCGATTTCAAGTCCGCCGAGTTCTGGCAACACGTCAGCCGGTTCAACGCCAGCAGCGAGTGGGTACTCGAACGTGCTGTCGGTCAGGTACTGCTGGACGGGCTCAGAGAGCAGGTACTCGAGCAGTGCGTTGGCCTGCTCGCTGTTCTCGCTCGAGGCCGTGACCGTGGCGGCCGTGATGATGAGCGCCGAACCGATGTCGTCGCCCGGGAAGTCGTAGTTGAGCGCCTTGTGGTCGTCGCCCAGATCGGCCAGGTATTGGTAGTTGTAGTAGTGGTTCACGAGGCCGACTTCGACTTCGCCACGAGCGGCTGCTTCGACGATCGAACGGTTGTCGGCGTAGTAGCGGGCGTCGTTGGCGACCATGTCTTCGAGCCACTGCACGGCAACGTCGGTGCCCTGCTGGTCACGGAAGACGGTGAACCAGTCGAGGAACGAACCGTTGGTCGCCGGGATGGCGACCTTGCCCCGCCAGCGTTCGTCGGTCAGGTCGAACACCGAGTCAGGGAGCTCGCCAGCAGCGACGTCGTCGGTGTTGTACACCATGACGCGCTTGCGACCGCTGAAGCCGACCCAGTTGCCATTGGCCGACTGGTACTCGTCGGGGACGAGACCCAGGACGTCGCTGTCGACCTGCTGGAGCAAGCCTTGGGCTTCGAGGAAGCCGACGGGGCCAGGCGAGCGGCTCAAGAAGATGTCGGCCGGCGTGTTGTCGCCTTCTTCGGAGAGCAGGAGTGCCAGGTCGGTCGACCCGGCCCAGCGGACCGCGACGTCGATACCGGTTTCACAACCGAACGCTTCGAGCACCGGGCCGATCAGGCTTTCCTTGCGACCGCTGTAGATCGTGACCTCGTCGCCGCTCGCAGCGGCGCAGTCGCCGGCGTAGATGTCGGCGGCCGCGCCTTCGAGCGTCGAGGGGGTTGTGGAGTCCGAGCAGGCCGTGCCGAGCAGCGCCAGTGCCAGGAGAAACGAGAGAACCTTGAGGTGCATGCCCGAGACTCTAACCACGCCTGAGCCGAAGTTGTTAGGGATGCCTAACATTTTCTGGAATGTACTCAGTTTGCGGGAGCTGGAGCGGGCGGAAACGCCGACGCTGCTCCCCCGACGAACTGCACGCCAACGCGGTCACCACGCTTGACGTCGACCATCGGCCCGGTCCGAACCTGGAGACGATGCCCATCGATCGCCACGAACACCATGGCATCGTGGCCGTAGAACTCGACCAGTTCGACTTCGGCCGTGACCGCTGGCGTTGCGCCGTTGGGCGCTAGTGCGAGGTGCTCGGGACGGACCACTACGTCGACGTCTCCGGTGAGTGCATCATCGACCGTGATCGGACCGACGATCGTGTCGACTGAACCACCGACCGCCTGGCCTCGGAGCACCGACACGCTGCCAACAAACTCGGCGACCCAGCGATCGGCTGGGCGGTGGTAGACCTCTTGCGGCGTGCCGACCTGGCGAATCTCGCCCTCGTTCATCACGGCGACCCGATCACCGAGCACGAATGCTTCTTCTTGGTCGTGGGTGACGAAGACCGACGTGATCTCGAGCTCGTGCAACAGGCGATGAACCTCGGTTCGCACTTCGAGCCGCAGCGATGTGTCGAGGTTCGAAAACGGCTCATCGAGCAGCAGCACCCGCGGTCGTGGAGCAAGGGCCCGAGCCAGGGCCACACGTTGCTGCTGGCCACCGGACAACGTGTGCGGCATGCGATCGCCCAGGTCGCCAAGGCCAACAAGCGCAAGCGCTTCGTTCACCATTGGACCCGACCGCTCGGGCCGGCTCAGGCCGTAGCCGACATTGTCGGCCACGCTCATGTGCGGGAACAGCGCCCACTCTTGAAAGACCATGCCAATCCGGCGTCGCTCAGGCGGCACCCACACGGACTTCTGAGATCCCGAAGCGGGCGAACCGCTGGCGGCAGCGGGCTCGTTCGACATGACTTCGCCGCCGATGTCGACGTGACCAGCGATCGGCCGTTCAAGACCCGCGATGCTGCGAAGCAGCGTGGTCTTGCCGCAACCGCTGGGACCGAGCAGGGTCAGGCATTCGCCAGCGTCGATCGAAAGATCAACGCCGTGCAGCACGGTCGAATCGCCGTATCGGTGGTGCAGACCCTCGACCTCGAGATGCGAGGCACGAAGATCCGACGATCGCAGGGAGCTCACGACCCTGCAATCACCACAATCCGGTCGGCGGTCGAACCGCCTAAGCCAACAGGGCTGTCATCAACATTGACGGTCGCCGTGCCATCGGGCGCGACGGTCAGCATCGTGCCCGTGCGCCCAGGCATGAGGCCAGACGCTTCGAGGAACGCAAGCTGGCCCTCTTCGAACTCGAGTTCTTCGGGGATACGGATCACCGTGAACTCATCACCCGCTGGGACCGACGACAGCGCAAGCGTGTTGTCAGGCTCGGTATAGGCGCTACCAGGAATCGGATTGCCGTGCGGACAAGTCGTCGGATCGTCGAGCACACGTTGCATGGCCGTCTCGACGGCAGGCGAAATGACGTGTTCCCAGCGACCTGCTTCGGAGTGGGCGTCAGTCCAGTTGAGGCCCAAGATGTCGGTCAGGAACCGTTCAGCCAAACGGTGGCGACGAACGATTGCGGTCGCCAGGTGCATGCCTTCTACCGTGAGCACGATCTGGCCGTCCTCGACCCCCACGAGGCCTTCGCGTTCCATGCGCTTGACCATCTCGGAGACGGCAGGACGCGACACCCCGAGACGTTCAGCAACACGCGCCTGGATCACCGAGATGCCGTCTTCGGCAAGCTCAAAGATCGTTTCGGCGTATTCCTCGAAAGCCGGGTGGTGTTCGGCGGACTCGTAGGACATACCAGCAGGCTACCGAGTCAGGACGCGTCTCGTAAAGCCGTCCTAACAACGTGGTATCGATAGGCCCAAGCTCTAGTTGTAGGCGGCTTGGCTTTCTTTCCAGGATCCACCGTCAGCACGGGGCTCCTTGGGAAGACCCAAGACGCGCTCGCCGACGATGTTCTTCTGGACTTCGCTCGTGCCGGCGTAGATGGTGCCGGGTCGGGCGATGAAGAAGCTGTCCATCCAGTTGCCAACCGTGTTCGGCGTGCCGATCGGCGGTGCGCCGAGGTTGTTGACGTCGCCTTCGCCGAAGCCGATCATGCCCTCGGCACCGAAGAGCTTCATTGCCGCCTCGGTGACTTCCTTGTGGTACGTGCTCCACCAGAGCTTGCCGATCGAGGCCTCGGGCCCGGGTGCCTCGCCGCGGAGGCGGCGGGTCAGGGCCTGGTAGCCCTGGTACCGCATGATCTCGACCTTGGTGTGGAACTCGGCGATCTGCTGGCGAACGAGTGGATCGTTGTCTTTGCCCTGACGCTTGGCCAGCTCGATGAAGTTGTCGAGCTCAGCACGGAACGGCAGCGAGAGCACTGTGGCCCGCACGCCGCGCTCGAAGCCGAGCAGCGTGTTCGCGACAGCCCAGCCGTTATTCACGCCGCCAAGGACGTTCTCCTTGGGTACGCGAGCGTCGCTGTAGAACACCTCGGCGAAGTGGGTCTTGCCGGCGATGTTGACGATCGGGCGGACTTCGACGCCGGGCTGATCCATCGGGATCAGCAAGAAGCTGATGCCCTTGTGCTTGGGGACGTCGGCATCGGTGCGGCAGAGGGTGAAGATCATGTTGCCGTGCATGCCCGAGCTGGTCCAGATCTTCTGACCGTTGACGATCCACTCGTCACCGTCGAGCTCGGCCTTG
>CALDGN010000079.1 GCA_937942965.1 uncultured Acidimicrobiales bacterium
GGTAATGATCGGTGAGTTGCTCGTCGGAGTACGACGAGAAGTCGTAGCCCTTGTCCGGGCCGAGCTCACGCTTGCGGCGCTGCAGCGCCAGGCGCAACCCAGGGAGATCGTCGCGGTACGGCTCAGGGTCGAGTTCCCAGAACTTGAGGTCTTGGCCGAGGCTCTTGAAGGTGCGGTCGGCTTTGCCTCGGTAGTGCGGGCCAGGTCCGCCGCCGGGCATGAGCATGCGGGCGTGACCGCTCGGGTAGAGGTCGAACTGGCAGCCGGAGTAGTGCTCGTTCATAGCCGGGAGCGTCTGCGGGTGCACGAACGGCAGGTGGTAGCTCTCGTTGAAGTTGTCCTGGACGCACTTCCAGTTCCAGTCGCCGACGATGGTCACCCAGTGGGTGCGCTTCATGTCCTGCATGCGATAGGCGTCGAGGTGTTCGGCGACAGGATCGAGCCAGGTGCGCAGGTCATCGCACGTCGGATCCATGTTGAACCAGATGAAGCCACCCCACGTGTCGCAGGGGATCTCGACCAGGTTCCGCTTGCCGCACGGGTCGCCCTGGGAGAAGTCGTCGGCGTCGGGAACCCAGTTGAGCGTGCCGCCGGTATCGAAACGCCAGCCGTGATAGGCGCACTGGAACTCGCCGGTTGCGAGCGTGCCAACCTCGGCGGTGACAAGGCGATTCCCGCGGTGTTGGCAGACGTTGTAGAACGCCCGCACGCGGTCGTCTTCGCCGCGAACGGCGATGATCGAGTCCCGCCCGATTTCATAGGTGACGTAGTCGCCAGCCTTCGGGATCTGGTCGACGCGTCCGGCGATCTGCCACACCCGAGGCCAGAGCGCATCCCACTCTGCTTGGGCGAACTCGTCGCTGTAGTAGCGCTCGCCAGTGACCGGCCGCCCGGACAATTCGGGCTCGGGCGCCTTGGCGCGAGTGATGCCGATCGGCACCTCGTTCGGTGTCGCCCCGTCAATGATGGACTCGCTCATAAGGCCCCCTGGACTGCCGCCCTTTCGCCCGACCCTATCGCGCGGTTAGTTTCTGGTTCTAGCGCTGCCGCCCACTTCGGGTGCCAGCCCAGAGCACTGATTCAGGGGGAACCATGGCTCGCATCGACGTACCTGAGGGCGACGGCAAAGAGGCCAACCGCATTTGGCAGGTCGCACCGCACCTCGGCGAAGGGCTCCATGCGATGAGCATGGCCGCCTATGAAAAGAGCAGCCTTCCGGTGCGCGAACGCGAGGCGATGCGCATGCGAATCGCCCAGCTCAACCAGTGCCACGTTTGACTGAACACTCGCGCTGCATCGGCGATGCAGCAAGGCATGGATGACGAGCTCTACAACTCGGTCGGCCAGTACTACTCGGTCGATGACTTCACGATCCGCGAGAAGCTCGCGATCGAGTTCGGCGAGCGTTTCGCGATCGACCACACCGGTATCGATGACGAGTTCTGGGCTCGCTGCTCCGAGCACTTCAACGACCAAGAGATGATGGAACTCACCGTCGTGGCCGGCTTCTGTGTCGGCATGGGTCGAGCACTCCAGGTCCTCGATGTCGAAGTCGACTTCGACGTCAACTGGACCCGCGAGCCGGCCAGCCAGACCTGAGGATGGGCCAACTCGTATTGGTCGGCCTGGTTGAACCGCAGGCCGACATGGAAGACGCGTTCAACGAGTGGTACCTCGGCAACCACGTCGAGGACACGGCTCGAGCGCCGCACGTCAAGCTCGCCCGGTGCTACCGAGCGGTCAAAGGCTTCCTAGGGGAACCACCGAGCGGCTACCTCGCGATCTACGAGGTCAACATCGACGATCCCGCCGAGGCCGAACGGGTACTCGGCGACTACCAGCGCGACCCCCAGGCGTGGGCCGAGCGACAGCCCGGCAACGGTTCACTCAAGGTCATCGGCGCCGGTTGGTACGAGGAAGTCTTGGCGTTCGATGCCGATGGCAGCCCACTTGCCGAGACACCAACAACCGACACAACCCAGGAGATCTCATGACCGGACCACTCGAAGGGATCCGGGTCGTCGACATCTCTGCCGTCGTCTCCGGCCCATGGTGCGCGCAGATCCTCGCCGACCAAGGCGCGGACGTGATCAAGATCGAGCCGCCAACCGGTGACATCACTCGGACGGGCGGCTTCGGCAACGACGACATCTCGGCAATGTTCTTGACCTGTAATCGGGGCAAGCGAAGCATCGCCCTCGACTTGTCGAACGAGGCCGGCATCGATGCGGTGAAACGCATCGTCGCCACCGCCGATGTGTTCATCCAGAACTTCCGACCCGGCGCGACCGAACGCATGGGTATCGGCGTCGACGCACTGCACGAGGTCAATCCCGACCTGATCTATGTCTCGATCAGCGGCTTCGGGTCGACCGGGCCGTACAGCCAATGGCGGGTGTACGACCCGATCATCCAGGCGATCTCAGGTGTGGTCTCAGTCCAGCAAAGCATGGACATCCCGATTCCCGATCTCGTCCGCACGATCATCGGCGACAAGTCGACGGCGCTCACCTCGGCACAGGCCATCACGAGCGCGCTGTTCGCTCGGGCCACGGGCAAGGCTGGCGGACAGCACCTCGAGATCCCCATGCTCGACGCGCTGCTCTACTTCTTGTGGGTCGACAACTTCAACGACAAGACGTTTGAGGCTCCGGGCAAGCCCGGCGTGTTGCTGCACGACGTCTACCGGCTGCAATCGACCGCTGACGGGAACCTCGTCTACTTCGCCGTCAGCGACAGCGAGTGGGAAGGCCTCTGCAAGGCACTCGGCCACCCCGAGTGGTGGGAGGAGCCCCGCTTCTACGACGTCCAGCAGCGGCTCGCCGTGTACCCCGAGATCGGGGCACTTCTCGACGCCACTTTCCGGCAATGGCCGACCGACGAGATCATGGCTCGGCTACTCGAACACGAGGTGCCGTCGGCTCCGATCAACGAGCACGATGATGTGTTCACCGACCCGCAGGTCGTGCACAACGGCATCGTCCACGAGTGGGAGCACCCGCTGCTGGGTACGACTCGATCGGCGAAGCCGCCGGTGCGCTTCAGCGAGACACCGGCGACTGGGCGGTGGAGCGCCGACTCGCTCGGCCAGTCATCGCACGATGTCCTGACCGACGTCGGTTTCAGCGACGACGAGATCGCTGCGCTCGCCGCCGACGACGTCATCTGAGCCACAGCCCTAACCGAACGAACGACACAGGAGAATTGCGATGGAGAACTGGATCACCGACACCGAACTCAGCCCTCGGTTCCCGTATTACACGAGAGCGAATGCCGACGAGGTTGGTCCCGAGCCGTTTACGCCGCTCGGTTGGTCACTCGGCTGGGTGAAGGGCTGCGTGCCCGGCGTCGCGGACGGTTTCATCGAGTTCGGCGTGCTCGACAACGACGAGTTCGCACTGTCGCCTCGCGAGGTGTTCGGCAACTGGGGCGGCTACTTCTAC
>CALDGN010000080.1 GCA_937942965.1 uncultured Acidimicrobiales bacterium
ATCACCGATGCCATCAAGCTGGCGTCGAACGAGAACCCGTACCCGCCGGTGCCCGCAGTCGTTGATGCAATCGCCACGGCCGCAGCGGGCGTCAACCGCTACTGCGATCACCTGGCGATTGATCTCCGCACGGCGATCGGCGAGATGGTTGGCCACGACCTCAACCACATCGCGGTCGGCTGTGGTTCGGTGGGGCTGCTCCAGCAGCTGTGCCTGGCCTACCTGGATCCAGGCGACCAGGCCCTGTACCCCTGGCGGTCGTTCGAGGCCTACCCGGTCAATGTGCAGATGATGGGCGCCGAATCCGTCCAGGTGCCGCTTGTCGATCATGCCTTTGATCTCGAAGCGGTGACTGCTGCGATCACGCCGAAGACCAAGATCATCATGTTGGCGACGCCGAACAATCCGACCGGCACGGCGCTGACGGTCGACACCATGCGTTCGATGATGGCTTCGGTGCCCGACGACGTCATCGTGCTTATCGACGAGGCCTACCGAGAGTTTCTCGATCCTGGGTTCGGCGACCCGGTCGAGCTCATCGCCGATCACCCGAACGTGGTGGTGAGCCGTACCTTCTCCAAGGCCTATGGCCTCGCCGGTGTGCGTGTCGGCTACCTCGTAGCCCGCCCGGATCTCGTCGACCAGGTCAACAAGGTGCTCGCACCGTTTGCCGTGAATGCGCTCGCCCAGGCGGCAGCGATGGCAGCCCTCAATGCTCGCGACGAGTACGAGCCGTTCTTGCAGAACATTCGCGATGAACGGGCTCGCGTCGTCGCCGCGCTGACTGACCAGGGATGGCAGCTTCCCGATGCGCAGGCGAACTTCGTGTATCTGGCGACGGGCGAACGGACGACCGATCTCTATGTCGAGATCGAGAAGCGTGGTGTGGTCACGCGACCGTTCGCAGGCGAAGGCATCCGGGTCACGATCGGCACTCCCGAAGAGAACGACCGCTTCCTCGACACCCTCGCAGCTGTCAGCTAGCCGGGGGTCGGTAGAACAACGCGAGCTGGCCGATACCAGCAGCGACACCGCCCGCGCCTGCGATCACCAGGCCGGTCCACTGATCCATGTCGTCGGCGATGCCGAACGCATCGTCAAGCGACCACTCGCCCGGTCCAAGCATTGCGAAACCAACCGCGGCGACGGCGAGGATGAAGTTGTACTCCCAGCCGGACTTCACGATGAAGAAGCCGTTGTCGCGATGGACAACCCAGCCGGCGACGATCATGAGCGCCACAAACCCCGCGGCGCTGAACGACGTGAGTAGCCCGACGGCAAGGCCGAGGCCGGCAAGGATTTCGGTGCCGGCAGCCAGCCGAGCATGCACCTTGCCGGGTTTCATGCCGATCGAGTCGAACCAGCCGGCGGTGCCGTCGAGCTTGCCGCCCTGGAACACCTTGGCGTAGCCATGTGCCGCCATCGTCAGCCCAAAGGACACTCGCAGCAGAAGCATCGCGAAGTTGTACGCGTCCATGTTTCCCCTTTGGGATCCCCCGCGGTTCCCTCTGGGCGGCACCCTAGTTGGCCGGTCTGGGGCCTACCCTGACTGCGTGGGCCTTGTGATCAATGTGCTGATCGCCATCGCAGTCGGTGTGCTGATCATGCGTATCGGCATGAAGATGTTGAGCGGCTTCGCGACGCCGCCGCCCGAGCCGCCACCGGCTGGTGAGCTGCGTCGGGTGAAGATCATGTACCGGTGCGAGATCTGTGGCAGCGAGGTCCGTATGACGGTCGCGCCAGAGCAAGATCCCGATCCGCCTCGTCACTGCATGGACGAGATGACCCTCGTCGTTCCTGTCGAGTAACAGCGCTAATCCGCAGAGCAGTCAGAGGCCCGCCAGCGTCGAAACCGCTCCATAGCGAGCGACCGCCCGTCGACGACAATCCGCAGAGCAGTCAGAGGCCCGTCAGGGCCGAAACTGCGATTGCGCAGAGATTCAGTGGAACTGGGTGGCGGTCACGATGCCGCCGAGGATGAGGCCAAGGCCTCCGAGGAGGTACCAGTTGCTGGTGCCGCCGGGGACCCATCCCATGTAGTTGAACATGATCATGAGGGCGCCGAGGATCAGCAGGCCGAACATAAGGACAGGGACCCAGGTCGGGCTGACCTTGCCGGGCACGTAGCCGGAGCTGTACGGCTGGGCTGCGGGTGCGGCCTCGCCCTTGGGCTGGGTTCCCTTTGCGGTGACTCGGCCACCTTGGACCTTGCGCTTCTGCGGACTTGCCATGGCAACAGGCTAGTGGCCGGACCGGGCGGGAGCACTCGCAGGGCCGACCTCGCTAAGTCGGAGCGCGCCGCGGGCTGTCGTGCGTAGGCTTTCGACATGTCTTCCGGTGGCCCCAAGGTCGTGGTGATCGACAACTACGACTCGTTTGTCTTCATCCTCGTGCAGTACTTGGGCGAACTCGGCTGCGACTTGGTCGTGCATCGCAACGATGACTTGACGGTCGAAGAGCTCGCCGCGTTGGAGCCCGATGCGATTCTGATCAGCCCCGGTCCAGGAACGCCGGACGATGCCGGCATCTCGCTGGAGACGATCGCGACGCTCGGCCCGACCGTTCCGACGTTGGGTGTTTGCCTTGGCCATCAGTCGATCGGCCAGGTATTCGGCGGCGATGTTGTTCGTGCCCCTCAGGTGATGCACGGCAAGACGTCGACGGTGACCCACAGCAACGAGGGCGTGTTTGCCGGGCTCAATCCGAAGCTCACGGTCACTCGCTATCACTCGTTGATCGTCGATCGCGAGAGCATCCCCGATGCGTTGGAGATCACCGCCGAAAGCGAAGATGGCATTGTGATGGGGCTTCGTCATCGCGAGTTCCCCATCGAGGGTGTGCAGTTCCACCCCGAGTCGGTTTTGACCGATAGCGGTCACGCGATGCTGAAGAACTTCCTCGCCAAGATCTAACCCTCAACCTCAACTTGACGGGGGTCAGACCCCTTGAGAGTTCACGGAACGCGCGATTCGCGGAGCGAACCTGCGATGGCGAAGAGACTCAGTTGTCGAAGCCGTTGCCGGGATCGGTGCCGTCGCCTTGGCCGCCGATGGCCGGGTCAACGGTCGGCGCTGGCACCGGGTTGACGCCGCCGCCCTGGGTCGTCGTCGGCTGGGGCGCTTGACCGGCGTTGGGGTCTGGCAAACCGATGATGACCTGAATCTGCAGGCCGGGTTCGACGAGCGTGTTTGGACCGGGGATCGTGTCGACGACACGGTTGACGAGGCTCGGGTCGCTCACAACTTGGCCGAATTCGACCGGGTTGAGGCCCAGTTCTTCCATCTCGATGATGGCGACACCGCGGTCGACACCAATCCACGATGGCAAGAAGAGCGCCTCGGGGCCGTCGCTCAAGATGAGCTGGACCGATGATCCGGGCGGCAGGTTCGTGCCGGCAGGCGGCACGGTTTCGACGACGGAGTTCTGAGGAACTTCTTCGTCGAAGGCGAAGTCGAACTCGGCTTCGACGGTGAAGCCCTCGCTCTCGAGGAACGTCCGGGCCGCGTCGAGTTCTTGACCACGCACGTCGGGAAGCGGGATCTCTTCGGTACCAGCCGACACCTGGATCGTCACCGTTTCGCCCCGGGCGAGCAACGAACTTCCGGGCGGGTCTTGGCCGACGACTTCGCCGTCGGGCGCCACCGCGCTCGTCACCCTTTCGATGCTGACCAGGAAGCCGGCACTTTGCAGTGTCTGCAGCGCCTGATTCTCGGTTTGCGTCAGCACCGAGGGCACCTGGTTCGCGTTGGCGCCGGTCGAGACGACGAGCAGCACTTGGCTGCCTTGAGTCACCGATTGGCCCGCGGCTGGTTCGGTCAAGATCACTTGACCAGCGGCGACGTTGTCATCGGCTTGGAGTCGCCGCTCGACGACGAGTCCGAGGGCTTCGAGCGTGCTGCGGGCGTCAGCTTCGCCGCGGCCACCAACCGACGGGATCTCAACCTGTGCGACTTGGACCGTGGTTGGTTCGGTCGGGTCTTCGTCTTCGGATCCGGTCTGCAGGTTCGAGCGAAGCAGGATCAAGAAGCCAGCGAGGATCAACAGGCTCATCAGCAGGCCCGCGAAGATCAAGCCGCCGCGGCGTCGTGGCGGTGGCGAATAGGTCGGCACGACGCGGGCGCCCTGTTGCTGCGGCGCCACCGCTCCGTGGCGAACCGTCCCGCTCGGAACCGTTTGCGCTGGCATCGCCGTCGTCTGCTGCATCGGCGGAGCCACCGCACCTGGCGGAGGTGTCGCCGCAGCCGCAGCTGCGATCGCCTGACCCTGACGGAAGCGATCGAGATCGGCGAGCAATGCCGCTGCCGACGGATAGCGGTTGTCGGGATTCTTCGCCAGCAACTTCATTGTGATCGCGGCGAGCGCGGGCGGGATATCGACCCCGTGCTCGGTCACCGGCACGACCGGGTCCTGCACATGCTTGTA
>CALDGN010000081.1 GCA_937942965.1 uncultured Acidimicrobiales bacterium
CGGTCGATGTAGATGCTGTGTGCCTGATAGGCGTTCAGGTCCAGGCCGGCGAAGAACGCGGCGTTGAAGAGCGTCGTGGCGAACTGGCTGACGCCGCCGCCGACGTCTTCGGCGAACACGCCGTTGTAGATGACGCCGGCTGGGACGAAGCCCTTGTTTGTCGTGCGTTCGCCGACGAAGTTGTTGAGCGAGAACTCGCCGCCGGGCTCGATGATGGCGCCGCGGACGATGTCGGCCATCCGCTGAATGTTGGTGACGCGTGCCTGGCCAGAAGGGTGGTTGGTCGTGAACTCGGCCATGAGCTCAGAGATGCCGAGCTCGACCAAGGGAGTGACGTCGTCACGAATCAGTGCGATCTCGACTGGCTGGTCGCCGGCCAAGACAGCTTCGAGCAGGCGGTCGGCAGTGTCGACCTGGCAGCACAGCGCTGCGTTCGAGGCCGGCAGGCGCACCTGGCTTCCTTCGACGATGAGCGTCGTCGTGTCGATCGAGGGTTCGGCGATGCCCGTCGCCGCGTTGATCCACTCAAACAGCGCGGGCGAGTTCAGTCGAGCCCGAGGTTCTGGCCCATCGAACACCAGCTCGACGAGGCCGCGGAAGTCAGCTCCGGGCATCGCGACGAGCTGCCCATCGATCATCAGACTGATCGGCTGCACCGACTGGCCGTTGAGCCGATCGACAAGGCCCTGAATATCGACGTCGATCATCGCATCGGCCGTCGTGTAGGCCTGCACGTTGATTGGCGCACCTGGTTCTGAAGGCAACGAGGTGCTGAGGTCCCGGAGCAATCGCGAGACGTCGAGGATGCTGCCCGGCGAACCCGGTTCGAGCTCGAGGCGGCCATTGTTCAGGATCAGCGACGGCTCACCGGGCTCGACACTGATTGTCTTCGACACTGCTGCCAGTCCGGCTTCGGCCGCCGCTCCGTCCAGGCGCAGCACGGCATCGACTTCGTGGGCTGAGAAGAGTGAACCGAACCACGAGAACGGCCGCATCGCTGCGCTGCCTTCACGGCCGGCGGCCAAGGTTGCTGCACGGGTCGCCGTGCGATCGAGCTGCAAGCCAAGGCGCTCAGCATCGATCTGGTAGGCCGCTTCGGGCGTCTCGATGTACACCGGCGCGGTTACGACGAAGCTATTGATGCGCTCGAGCTCGGCGTCGAGTTCTGCGTTGTCGAGGCCACCGACGTTGACGCCAGCGAGCTCGACGCCTCGGGCCACGCGGCCGTCGTGGCTGCGGATGTCGATGGTCGCCACGAGATAGGCGGCAGCGAGGATGAAGAGCGGCAACCCTGCGAGTGCCAGACGGCGACGCGTCCAACCAGACGACCCACGAGGTCGCCGACGCCCGCCACGAGGATCGCCTTCGCGGGGGAGACGAGCGCGTGGCAGCACGGAAGTCGGATCAGGATCGCCCACGGTCTGGTCGACTGTAGATGGTCGCCACTGCGCCGAATCGTCAGCAGACGAGAAGTGCGGTAGGGGTCACTCCCTAACGAGACGGCAGTGGGAGAGGATCGACCGCGTCGAGCGCATCCATCATCCGCGACAGTTCGGCCATGACCTTGTCCATATCGGCCTGGGGGTCATCGGTCGGAATGAAGGCCGTGTCGCCCAGCACCATCGTCACCGTTGGCCGCTTCCAGAGCCGAGGAATCGGCCACTTGCCACGGGGCCAGACACGCCCGGTGTTGTGGAAGACGATCGGGCGAAGCAGGGCTCCGGCTTCTGCCGCGAGTTCGGCCGCTCCGGGGCGTGCTCGTCCGACCTGGTGGTCGACTCGGTCCTTGGCTGGCACAAGGCGCCCTTCGGGCATGATGCCGATGAGCTCACCGCGGCGCATCGACTCGATGGCGTCGCGAAACGCTTCGTCCTTCGTCTCGGCATTTAGCGGGATGCAACCGATGCGTCGCAGCCAACGCCCAGCGACCGGGTTCGAGAAGTACTTGGCATTGACCAAGAACCGACAACTCACGTCGGCAGCGGCGCAGAACGCAGCGGACATGAAGACGTCGAACAAGCTGCGATGGTTCCCGCAGGCGAGCGTCGGACGGTCCGGGTCGAAGTCGAGATGTTCGGGTAGTTCGAGCTTGCAAAAGAGCTTGCTCATCCGAATCACCAGCCGCCCATCGCGCTGGATGTTGCTGATCGTCGCCGTTGGAGTCGGTTGCACCATCGGCCGCACAACCTAGTGCCCACTGGACACTTCGCATCGATCCGCCCGCGCGCCCGAAGCGACTTGTAACGTCCCAGCCGATGCGTTTAGTCATTGCTCGCTGCACCGTCGACTACGACGGTCGGCTCACCGCTCACCTTCCCGAAGCCGTCCGCCTGATCATGGTCAAGGCCGACGGATGTGTTGCCATCCACGCGGATGGCGGCGCCTATAAGCCGTTGAACTGGATGAACGCGCCGAATCGCCTGGCGATCGATGACGACGGTTGGACGGTCACCAGCCCAAAGGGCGAGACGCTGCGGATCCACATTCACGAGGTCATCAGCGACACCGACCACGAGATGGGCATCGACCCGGGTCTGCAAAAGGACGGTGTCGAAGCGCACCTCCAAGAACTGCTGGCGGCTGCCCCCGAGACGTTGGGCGAAGGCGTGCGCCTGGTGCGCCGCGAGTTCCCGACCGACATAGGCCCGGTCGACTTGCTGTGCAAAGACGCTGACGGTGCAACCATCGCCGTCGAGATCAAGCGCCGCGGCGAGATCGATGGCGTGGAACAGCTCACTCGCTACCTCGAGTTCTTGAACCGCGACCCGCAGCTACGGCCGGTGCGCGGCATGTTTGTCGCCCAAGAGATCAAGCCGCAGGCAAAGGTCCTGGCAACACACCGTGAGATCGAGTGGCAGGTCGTCGACTACGACGAGCTGCGCGGCATCGAGCCCACGAACCCCAAACTGTTCTAGGCCCCGGCGCTGTTTGCCAGGCGATTGGGTTCAGCGGTCGCGATTGGCTCGCGCCACCGCGGCGGCGTGGGCACGCTGTTCCATCGAGTCGTCGATCGGCTCGAGTTCGACGGCGGTGTCGCCGTAGCGATGGGCGAGCGCCCAGCCGAGCACCACGTCAGCGAGCCACGGGTTCTTCGGTAGGAGCGGGCCGTGCAGGTAGGTGCCAATGACACGGTCACGGCAGGCACCTTCGAAGCCGCTGGCGCCATCGTTGCCATGCCCGTTCACGACACGGCCAAGCGGCTGACAACCGCTTCCGAGCGAGGTTCGGCCGGCATGGTTCTCGTAGCCGACGATCTGACGTGTTTCACCGGCTGCCATCTCGGTTGGCAGATGCGCGTCGATGACCAGGTCGCCGATGAGTCGACTCTCGCCCGCCGTCGTTTCTAGGTCGAGCACGCCGGTGCCCGGAAGGCGATCGCCGTTCGAGGCGACGTAACCATGTCCCGCGAGCTGAATGCCGCCGCACACGTAGAGCTGGGCGGCGCCGTCATCTGCGGCGGCGCGCATATGGGCGGCCTTGGTTTGTAGATCGTCGGCGACCAAGTCTTGGTCCCGATCCTGGCCACCACCCAGGTAGTAGAGGTCGAAGTCGCCGCTGAGCTCGTCGCCGATCGAGACCTCGGTGATCTCAAGTCCAATGCCTCGCCACGCGAGGCGTCGCTCGAACACGGCGATGTTGCCGCGGTCGGCATAGATGTTCATCAGGTCGGGATACAGGTGGCAGAGCCGCACGCTGTGGCCCGTGGAATCGGGACTCATGACTCGTCCCAGTACTCGGACACGTGGCCTCGCCGAGCGAGTTCTGACCGAACGTCGAGCATGGCGGTGTAGGTCGGAAGTACATGCAGCGTCGAGTCGGGATCGGTGGCAGCGACCGCCGCATCGAGGGCACCGGCGACGTCGGGCTTCACCTGGACCGTGTCCATATCGAAGCCGGCGTAGCGGAAGCGCAGCGCAAGGTCCCAGGCTCGGTCGCCCGCGAGGGTGAGCGAGGCGAGACGCCCTTCGAGGGGTTCCCAGTCGACGTCCCAGATCCAGCTGACATCTCGGCCGTCAGCGGTGCGGTCATTGAGCACGGCCAGCACGTGCACCTGGCCATCCTCGGCCAGCACGGTGCGGATGTTCTGGTTCACGCCCGTGGGGTTCTTGGCCAGCAGCAGATTCAGCTTCCGGCCGTCGATGGCGATGCGCTCGCCGCGCCCGAAGGCTGCGCCGGTCGCTCCGATCGCCTGAGCCACGGCAGCTCGGTGCCCGTGGATCGTCGGCATGACTTGGGCGGCTGCCATCGCCGCCGTCACGTTGTAGGTGTTGTGGAGGCCGGCGAGTGATGAATCGATCTCGATCGGGCTGCCGTCGATCGCAACCGTGACCGTTTGCCCATCGCTTCGAAGGGCAGCGGCAGTAGCGGTCACCGACGGGACCGGCCGAGCTGCGTCGCCGTTCGTGCAATGCCAGTGACCAAGATGGCCGAGCAAGACGATGTCGTGCTCGATCGGATGTCCGCAGCGACGACAACTGGTTGCATCCGCGGCGTGGGCCCGAGCGTCGAGCGCATGCGATACGTCGTCGACACCAAACCACACGACGTTCGATCGGTCTCGCCCGAGGTCGGCGAGGTTCGGGTCGTCGGCGTTGAGCACCAGGCTGCAACTCTCGGATACGGCCGCGCTGTCGAGCAGCTCTCGCCAGATGTCAACGAGCGTGTCGAGTTCGCCGTACCGGTCGAGCTGGTCGCGAAACAGGTTCATGAGCACGAGCGCCCGGGGCTGAACCGCTCGCGCGACGGCGGGCAGCGCCGCTTCGTCGACTTCGAGAATCGCGATGTCTGGAGCACCGCCGTCGCCACCACGAGCGCCGTGCAACAGCGCCGCAGCCACGCCTCGTTCCAAGTTGGAACCCTCGGCGTTCGTGACAACCCGCAGTCCAAGCGCCTCGGCCGCGGCGACGACCAATCGGGTCGTCGTGGTCTTGCCGTTCGTCGCCGAAATCAGGATCGCCCCGTGGGGGAGTCTCGCGGCGAACTCCGCAATCGCGTTTGGGCGCAGCCGCAGCAGCACGACGCCAGGCAGCGTGGTGCCACCGCCACGCCCAAGTCGGCGGCTCAGCCAACCCGCGCCGAGCGCGACAAGGCTGGCCAGTTTCAGCATCGACTTAGTTACGGGTGAGCGGCTTGTACTTGATGCGCGTCGGCTGATCGGCGGCAGCGCCGAGCTCCTTGCGACGGAACGCTTCGTAGTCGCTGAAGTTGCCCTCGAACCAGCGCACCTGCGAGTCACCCTCGAAGGCCAGCGTGTGGGTCGCAACGCGATCCAGGAACCAGCGATCGTGGCTGATGATCACCGCGCAACCGGCGTAGTTGTCGAGCGCCGTTTCGAGCGAACGAAGCGTTTCGATGTCCAGGTCGTTCGTCGGTTCATCGAGCAGGAGCACGTTGGCGCCGCTGCGCAGAATGCGAGCGAGGTGCACTCGGTTGCGCTCACCACCAGAGAGCTTGCCGACCTTCTTCTGCTGGTCGGGGCCCTTGAAGTTGAACGACGCCACGTAGCTACGGCCGTTGACGTCCTTGCCGCCGATCTCGAGCATGTCGAGGCCGTCGCAGATCTCGTCGTAGACCGTCTTCTCGGGATCGAGCGAGTCACGGCTCTGATCCACGTAGCCGAGCTGCACGGTTTCACCGAGGCGCAGCGATCCTTCGTCGGGCTCTTCGGCACCGGTGATCATCCGGAACAGCGTGGTCTTGCCCGCACCGTTCGCACCGATGATGCCGACGATGCCAGCGGGCGGCAGTGTGAAGCTCAGGTCATCGATCAGCAAACGATCGCCGAAGCCCTTCGACAGGTCGTTGGCTTCGATCACCACATCGCCGAGGCGCTTGTTGATCGGAATCTCGATCTCGAGCTTGCCGTCGCGCTGGGTCGCGGCCTTGGCTTCGGCGACGAGCTTGTCGTAGTTCGCGAGACGCGCCTTGCCCTTGGCCTGGCGGCCCTTGGGCGAGGTGCGGATCCACTCGAGCTCCTGCTTGAGTGACTTCTTGCGAGCGACGTTGCGGCGCTCTTCAGAAGCGAGGCGTTCTTCGCGGTTCTCGAGCCACGCCGAATAGTTGCCCTCGAACGGAATGCCCTTGCCGTGGTCAATCTCGAGGATCCAGCCGGCGACGTTGTCGAGGAAGTAGCGATCGTGCGTCACCGCGATGACGGTGCCGGAGTAGTCAGCCAGGTGGCGCTCAAGCCACGCCACCGACTCGGCGTCGAGGTGGTTGGTGGGCTCGTCGAGCAGCAGCAGATCGGGCTTGGAGAGCAGCAAGCGGGCGAGTGCCACGCGGCGCTTCTCGCCACCAGAAAGCGTGGTGACTTCGGAATCGCCCGGAGGCGTACGAAGCGCGTCCATGGCGATCTCGATGGTGCGCTGAATGTCCCAGCCGTCCTTGGCGGTCAGCTCGGCTTCGATCTCGCCCTGCTGCTTGCCGAGCTTGTCGTAGTCGGCATCGGGATCAGCCCAACCGGCGAGGACCTCGTCGTAGCGCTTGAGCAGATCAGCGATGTCGCCAACGCCAGCAAGAATGTTCTCGTAGACGTTCTTGTCGTTGTCGAGGTGCGGCTCCTGCTGGAGCATGCCGACCGTGTAGTTCGGATAGATGCGCAGCTCGCCGTCGAAGTCCTTGTCGATGCCGGCCATGATCTTGAGCAGCGTCGACTTGCCCGCGCCGTTCGGTCCGAGGACGCCGATCTTGGCGCCGTAGAAGAACGACAGGGTGACGTCTTTGATCAGATCACGATCGGGCGGAAGGAACTTCCCGATCTTGTGCATCGTCATGATGGTTTCAGGCATTGGGGCCAGGCTACTGGCCCATTCGCCTGGGTTAGCGGCCGCTGTTGCGGGCCGAACCGGACCACTTGTTCGATGTCAGGTCGAACAGGGCACAGACGACCTCTCGGTCATCGCCTCGGTCCCAGCTGTCTTCGGTCGGGTAGAGCGTGAAGACCTCGAATGCTGAGTCGAGGTAGGGCGTGCCGACGTACGCATCGAAGGCGCCGACACAACCGTCACGAGCGAGGTCGGGCACCACAGAGTCGCCGGGGTAGTCGTCGCCAGCGATGTCGAACAGGTGGAACACCTCGTTGTTGTGGGTCTCGCCGCAGTCGATGATCTCGACATCGCTGATCTCGTCGGTCGCCTCGGGGTCGTTGAAGCACTGTCCAACCTCGAGCGAGAACACATTTCCTTGGGTACACGCCGTCGCCAGAAGCCCTGTTGCCAGAAGCACTGCCGCCATCGCCATCATCATTCGCTTCACCGGAATCTCCCTATTCCTCATCTTCGGTGGTCGGGCCTCATTGTTGTGCCCGCCAAGGTCCATCGGTAGAGGGACCGTTCCCCTGAGGACT
>CALDGN010000082.1 GCA_937942965.1 uncultured Acidimicrobiales bacterium
GATCTTCGACAGCTGGGATCGCGGCGTCGCCATGAACATGGTGCGCAACGACAACTACCACGGCTCGAACAGCCCCGACGCCCGCAACAGTGGCGTTGCCTTCGTCGACGGTGTGCAGGTCAACTTCGTTGCCGACACCGACACGCAGATCAACAGCCTCAAGGCTGGCGAGGCTCACATCATCATGACCCAGCCGCAGCTCGCCTTCGGTGAGCGTCTGAGCACGGATGAGAACTTCACCGTGAACTCCTCGGCCGGTCCCGTCTACGAGCACTGGGGCCTCAACGTCCTCAACGTCCACCTCAGCGATCCGCTGGTGCGTGAGGCGCTCGCTTACGGTCTCGACAAGAGCGAGGTCATGACCGGTCTCTACACGCCACTGTTCGGTGACAGCCTCCCCGCTGAGGGTCTCGGCAACACCATGTGGATGTCGAACCAGGGCTCGTACGTCGATCACCAGACCGAGTACGCCGGCCGCAACTCCGAAGCCGCTCTCGCCAACCTCGTCGAGGCTGGCTACAGCGACTCCGGTGACGGCATTTACGAGCACCCCGAGCGTGGCCGTCTGACCCTCCGTGTCGGCACCACCGGTGGTAACGCCCTCCGTGAGCTGCAGCAGCAGATCATCCAGGCCCAGCTCGCCGACTCCGGTTTCGAGATCGAGATCGACAACGTCGACGGTGGCGCCTACTTCGGTGAGGTGCCCTTCTCCGAAGAGGCACTCGCCGCTGCCAACTCCGGTGGCGCCGAAGGTGACCCGACGGTCTGGGACATCACCCAGTTCGCATGGGTCGGCGGTCCGTGGCCCGGCGGCGGTTCCGCTGCTGGTCTCACCGGCAACGGCAACAACCCGTACGGTCACTCGAACCCCGAGTACGACGAGCTTGCTCCGCAGTGTGACGCGACGGTGGACGACGCCGCTCGCGCCGATTGCTACAACGAGCTCGACCTGTTCCGTACCACCCTCGAGAAGGGCGACACGGGTCTGTTCATGATCCCGCTCACCCAGAAGCCGTCGTACTACGGCTACCTCTCGAGCGTGCTGTCGGGTGCCGGTGTGGCCCCCGACGCCCAGGGCGCTGGCCCGCTGGCCAACGTCGTGGACTTCCAGTTCAGCTAAGCGTTGATTCGTAGAGACGGGGCGGGCCGAGCGGCCCGCCCCGTTCTCTGCTGTTATTGAGGCTGTTGTCAGGGTTGAGGTGACGTCGTTCGGCTCCGTCACCGCAACCAGCCGCTCGACGAGTCGATTCAGGACCACACGTGTTCATCTTCGCCCTCCGCCGATTGTTCGCCGCCATCCCGGTGTTTCTCGTGGCGACGTTTGCGACCTTCTGGGGCACGTCGGAAGTCGTCGACCCGACCGACAACCTCGCCACCTGCCAGAACTGTTCGCAGGCGGCCTATGACCGCATCATCGAGCTGTACGAGCTCGACAAGCCCGTCCCCGCCCGATACGCCAGCTGGCTCGGCGACTTCGCCACCGGCGACATGGGCTCGGCGACCTCCCAGGGTGAACGCCCGGTGAGTGAGATCTTCTGGGAGCGTGGCCGCAACACCTTGTTGCTGGCCCTCCCGGCCTTCGGCCTGCTGATGATCCTCGGCACCGCCACCGGCATCTACAGCGCCTTACGCCAGTATTCCAAGGGCGACTACGCCATCACCAGCATCAGTTATCTGGGCCTCGCCATGCCCACGTTCTTCTTCGGCCTGTTGTTACAAGTCGTCTTCGCGATCTGGGTTCCCAAGTATCTGGGGATCAAACCGTTCTGGTCGTCGGGCATGCACCTCGAGTCGCCTTTGCAGTTCGTGCGCAGCGTGACGTTGCCGGTGATGACCCTGATGTTCGTGCTGTTGGCCGGCGACAGCCGCTTCATCCGTGCAGCGGTGCTCGACATCAAGAGCGCCGACTACATCCGCACCGCCAGAGCCAAGGGCGTGAGCGAGCGCAAGGTGATCTCCAAGCACCTGTTCCGCAACGCCATGATCCCGGCCGTCACCGTCTGGTCGCTCAACGCGTCTGCGCTCCTCGGCGGGTCGATCATCACCGAGACGATCTTCTCCTGGCCCGGCTTCGGTCGCCTCGTGATCGATGCGCTGTTCGCTGGCGACCTCGACCTGACGATGGCCATCGTGTTCGCCATCATCTTCCTGGTCATCATGTTCAACCTGCTCGCCGACTTGCTCTACGGCGTGCTCGACCCGAGGATCCGCTATGACTGACCTCATCGCTCGCCCCGAAGCGAACGACGACGCGGTGGACGCAGGCGATGCCCTCGGCCTCTCGGAGAAACCCGAGAGCCTCGGTCGTCAAGCCTGGGATCGCTTCCGGCGCCACCGACTCGCCATCGTCGGCTCGGTCCTCCTGGTCCTGTTGGCGATCTCGTTCTGGGTCGGCCCGTACTTCGCGCAGGACTTCGACGAGATCGACGTGCTGCAGCGATCGCAGGGCCCGTCGCGCGCCCACCTCTTCGGCACCGATGACCTCGGTCGCGACCTGCTCGCCCGCACCCTGCGAGGCGGTCAGTACTCGCTGCGCATCGCGATCCTGACCGCCGTCATCGCCACCAGCATCGGCACGCTCTTCGGAGCCATCGCCGGCTACTTCGGCGGCGTCGTCGACAGCCTGGTCAACTTCTTGGTCAACGTCTTGTTGACGATCCCGCTCCTCATGGTGCTGGTGATCTTCGGACGTCAGTTCGGCTCCCGGCCAAACACCGTCGCCATCTTGATCGCCATGCTCGCCTGGCTGCGGGCGGCTCGCCTCGTTCGAGCGCAGGTCCTCCAGCTCAAGGAGATGGAGTTCGTGCAAGCCGCTCGTGCGGCCGGAGCGAAGTCCGGGCGGATCATCATGCGCCACCTGATTCCGAACCTGGTCGGCATTCTGCTCGTCGAGATCACGCTCCTCGCTGGCACGGCCATCATCCTCGAGAGCACGCTGTCGTTCTTGAGCCTCGGCGTGCAGCCGCCAGACACGACGCTCGGCACCCTCATCGCTGAGGCGAAGGGCTCGATCGACACCCGGCCGTCGCGGGTGCTGATCCCGGGGGCCATCGTCACGATCATCATCCTCAGCATCAACTTCATCGGTGACGCTCTGCGCGACGCCGTCGACCCGAAGAGCGGTATCGAGTAGTGGCACAAGACGATCTTCTGCTCGATGTCTCCGATCTGAGCGTTGCGTTCAAAACCAAGAAGGGCATGGCTGCAGCCGTTCGCGGCATGTCGCTGCGCGTGGCCCGAGGCGAGTCCGTCGCCATCGTCGGCGAGTCCGGATCCGGCAAGAGCGTGAGCTCGCTCGCGTTGCTCGGCCTGCTGCCGAAGAGTGCGCAGATCACCGGGTCGGCCAAGTTCGACGGCGAAGAGCTCGTCGGCATGAGCCAAAACGACCTGCGTGCGATCCGCGGCAAGCGGATCTCGATGATCTTCCAGGATCCGATGACGGCGTTCAATCCCGTCTTCACGATCGGCGATCAGATCGCCGAAGCCATGGAAGTTCACGGCACCGCCGAGGGTGACAAGGCGCTGATGGAAGCGGCGAACCTGCTCGAGCTGGTCGGTGTTCCCGAACCCGGCCAGCGGGTCAATCAATACCCGCACGAGTTCTCCGGCGGTATGCGACAGCGAGCGATGATCGCTATGGCGATCGCCAACAAGCCCGATCTCCTCATCGCCGACGAGCCCACCACAGCGCTCGACGTCACGATCCAAGCCCAGGTCATGGAAGTGCTGTCCGACATCCGCAAGGAGTCCGGCGCCGCCATGATCTTGATCACCCACGACCTCGGCGTCGTCGCCGGCTCGGCCGACCGAGTCCAGGTGATGTACGGCGGTCGGGTGTTCGAGCGAGGCACCACCAACGACGTCTTCTACGACCCGCTCAACCCCTACACCCGCGGCCTGCTGCGCTCGATGCCCCGCGTCGACGCCATCGGCGAACGCCTGGTGCCGATCAGTGGCTCGCCGCCGAGCATCCTGAACATGCCACCCGGTTGTGCCTTCGGGCCTCGCTGCGACTTCCGGACCGACGCGTGCGTCGCCGACGCTGCGAGCCTCGAACTGGTGAAGCCCGGGCATGAGTCCCGGTGCCACCACACCGCTGATCTGCCCGCGTATGAAGCCGTGGAGACGCTGACATGAACGCTCCGCTCCTCGAAGTCGACGACCTCGTCACCCACTTCCCGATCCGCGCCGGGCTGTTTCGTAAAGTCATCGGCCAGGTCCACGCCGTCGACGGCGTGTCGATCACGGTCAACGAGCGCGAGACCGTCGGCGTCGTCGGCGAATCCGGCTGCGGCAAGACCACCTTCGGTCGCTCGCTGCTGCGTCTCGTCGAACCGACCAGCGGTTCGGTCAAGTTCCGCGGCGAACCGGTCACCGGTGCGTCGAACGATCGGCTGCGAGAGCTGCGGGCCGAGATGCAGATCGTGTTCCAGGATCCGTATGCATCGCTCAACCCCCGCATGCCCGTCAACGACATCATCGCGGAGCCGCTCCGCATCCAGGGCACGGCGAAGGCGCCGGCCCAAGCTCGCGTCAGCGAACTACTCGAAGCGGTCGGCCTGTTGCCCGAACACGGCAACCGCTACCCGCACGAGTTCTCCGGCGGCCAGCGTCAGCGCATCGGCATCGCCCGGGCGCTGGCTCTCAACCCCAGCTTGATCGTGCTCGATGAGCCCGTTTCGGCACTCGACGTGTCGGTGCAGGCACAGGTGATCAACCTCCTCGACGATCTGCAGGAGGAGTTCGACCTCGCCTACCTGTTCATCGCTCATGATCTCTCCGTGGTCCGCCACATCTCCGACCGAGTGGCCGTGATGTATCTCGGCCGAGTCGCCGAGATCGCCGACTCCAACTCGCTGTACGAGCGGCCGGCCCACCCCTACACGCACTCGTTGCTGTCTGCGGTGCCCATCGCCGATCCGATCGTCGAGCGGGAACGCAAGCGGATCGTCCTTCAGGGCGACATTCCGAGCCCAGCGTCACCGCCGAGCGGTTGCCGGTTCCGCACCCGTTGCCCAATCGCGGTCGAGCGATGCGCCAACGAGGTCCCGGTCCTCCAGGAGCTCGCGCCCGGGCATCAGGTGGCGTGTCACTTCCCGATCGCCCCGGGCGAGTCGCTCGTCGACCTCGTCGGGAGTGCTAGCTGAGCGCGATGGATCGCCAGGACGTGCCCAAGCCGGTCGTCCTGCACAGTTCCTGGCGGAGTCGAATCGCCGTCGCCCTCGGACCGCTGTTTCTGCTCGTATGGGGCGGTTTCGGTGTGGCCGGGGGAGGGTTGCAGATCTTCAACGGGTTGCTCGTGTTCCTCGGTCTGGTCCTCGCTGGCGTCGCCGCGTTCGACTTCCCGCTTCGCTCGGTGTTCGGACCCGACGGCATCGAGCGCCAGTGTCTTGCCCGCAACGACCGTTTGGCGTGGACCGACATCCGATCGGTGGCCCGGCCCGCACAGCAGGGCATCGGGAGTCGCATACGGGCTGCGGCCAAGGCGCCGAAGTCGTCTGGTCTCGTGGCGGAGCGCGGCAAGGTCCCGCATCTGCTCGTCGATCGAATCGAGAGTCAGGCCGAGTTCGATGCCATCAAGCGTGGGATATCGGCTTGGCAGCCGGGCATGGTCATGCGAGCATCTCGGCCGGTCGACGGCATCGCTCCCACCTGGCTCCACAAGCGACGCCGGGGGAGCGGTGACGGACTCGTCGACGAGCTCGACTGACCGCCCGTACCAGGAGATCGAATTCACCATGGCTTCACTGGCCTCACACGCGCCCGGCGCCGACAGTCTCGACGTTGCCCTCGGGCGGCGCTTTGCCGAGGGGATCGTCGAGTCGGCGGGCGTCGACCCGTCCGTGCTCGATCGGGCCGGGACCACGCTCGTCCCCGACGAGGAGCGTGCGGGCACGAGGGTGTGTCTCCACTATCAGCTCGGTCAGCACGTCATCATCTGGTTCGAT
>CALDGN010000083.1 GCA_937942965.1 uncultured Acidimicrobiales bacterium
CTTTGAGCGGCATCACCTCCGTGATCATCGTCGGAGCCGGCCCCGCGGGGATGAGTGCAGCGCATCTGCTGCGTCAACGGGGCGTCGAATTCACGATCCTCGAAGCCAAGGACACACACGGCGGCCGCATCAAGACCGCCCGTGAGTTCGTCGACTTCCCGATCCCGCTCGGCGGCGAGTGGATCCATGTCGACCCCGAGATCCTCGACACGATCGTCAACGACGACTCGGTCGAGCTATCCAACAAGCTCAGCTTCTACGACCCCAAGGACTCGGCCGCAGAGTGGGACGGCTCCACGCTGACCACAGGCGAAGCGGGCGAGAACGCCGATGTGAAGTTCGTCGGCGACACGTGGCTCACGTTCTTCGAGCAGTACGTGCTGCCGGGCATCGAGCCGAACCTGCGAGTGAACGCACCCGTCGAAGCAATCGACTACTCCGGCGACGAGGTCACGGTGACCATCGCCGGCGGCGAGAGCGTCGCCGCCGACGCCGTCATCGTCACGGTGCCGGTCATGCAGCTGCGCAACCGAGCGATCGAGTTCACGCCTGCGCTCCCTGACGACAAGCTCGAGGCAATCGACGACGTCCAGCTCTGGACCGGCATGAAGGTCTTCCTGGAGTTCAGCGAGCAGTGGTATCCGACTTTCCTCGAGATTGCCGGGAGCAACTCCGAGGCCGGGCAGAAGCTGTTCTACGACGCCGCCTACGGCCAGGACGCTGACGCCCACGTGCTCGGCCTGTTCACCGTCGGTGACCAGTCGTGGCCGTATCAGGAACGCACCGGCCAAGAACTCGTCGACTACATCTTGGCTGAGCTCGACGAGATGTATGACGGCGCTGCGTCGCGCACCTACATCCAACACATCGCCCAGAACTGGGACGTCGAGCCGTACATCGAGCAGGCCTACATCGCCGACGATGCCGACTGGCGGCTACCTCCGAAGATGCGACAGCCTGTGCAGAGCCGGGTGTTCTTTGCCGGCGACGCCTACACCGACGGCGAGGACTGGAGCTCGGTCCACATGGCGGCGATTTCCGCCGCCGAAGCTGTCGAACGTCTGCTCGGCTAGTCGCGGCACCATGATGAGCCCATGACATCTCCGAACCGGGTCGCGGACTTCTATGCCGAGTACGACCGGCATCCCGGCGATCGGGTGCGTCTCTTCGCGGCGATCGCCAACCACCTCGACGCAGTCCAGGTGCTCTATCCCGGTAGCTATGTCGATATCGCCCCAAGCGTCTGGTTCGAGACGGTCGTGTATGCCGACCTCGATCGTCGGGCAGCCAAATTCTTCGCCAACGAAGACCAGGTCCAGGTCCTCGTCAATGCCAAGCGAGCCGCGGTCGGCCACGCCGATCCGATCGCAGACATATCGTTTCATCACCTCGATTATCGAGAGCAACTGCCGCTCGAAGACGAGTCGACGGATCTCTTGATCTCGTTGTATGCGGGCTTCATCTCCGAACACTGCACCCGATATCTGCGCATCGGAGGCCACCTGCTGGTCAACCCCAGCCACGGCGATGCCGCAATGGCCTCGATCAATCCCAGCTACGAGCTGAGCGCCGTCGTCACGGCCCGTAGCGGCGACTACGCAGTTCGCACGGATGGGCTCGACGGCTACCTCGTGCCCAAGAAGCCGCAAGCGATCACGAGAGAACGACTGCTCGAGCTCGGTCGAGGCATCGCCTACACGAAGAGCCCGTTTGCGTATCTGTTTCAACGCGTCGCCTAGACGCCGCTGTCTGACGAAACGGAACGGGCTGTCGCAGCCAGCGCACCTGTAACAGTTGGCCGTGCCGCTCGTCATGGGTCGTGCCGACCCCGACATGCCGTTGATCGGTCGGCCTAGCCCGGGCGACCAGCCGCCGGTCGCTCGGGCTCAAATCGCTCCCGCGTCAGCTGGACTCGGGAAACCAGACCACCGGCTCAGACTGCCGCTCGTCGGACGGGCGCCACAGGATTAGCTCATCGTCGTGCAGCTCGGCGTCGGCCGCGACCGGCGGAGGCGGGAGCTGTGACAGATCGACGACGATGGCATCTTCAGCTGCCTCTTCGTCTTCGCCATCGGCCAGCGGCGCAACTGGCGGCGGCGGGAGGTGCGAATAGTCCGATCCCGCAGTTTCACCGGCGGGCGCCTTGACGGCGTCGACCCACATCTCGTGTTGGATCTGGTCGGTCAGCTGGGCGCAGCTGCGGGCGAACTGGCTGCGCCGGAGATAGCGGTCATCGCCACCGATGTTGACCGCCGTTGCCGCTCGCTGGTCCAGCGGCAATACGTGGCGCACGTCGACCCCGAGCGCTTCGGAGACCTGCTCCGCGTTGTACGGCACATCGCCGACGAGCACAATGCCGACGTTGTCCGGCTGGTCGGCCTCTGCCAAGCGGTACTTGAGCACCAGAAGTTCTTCTCGGGTTGGACGCACGAACCAGAGCAACAGGTCCGCACTGGTTACGACGGGGCTGATGCGTGAGTCCGGCAACAGCGTGCCTGCGTCTACGAGCACCGGATGCCCGCTCTTCCTCAGGTACGGCCCGAGGAACCCGCCGGCCGATCGGAGCTGGGCCGCGGCCGCAGATGCCGACGGCGACAATGGCACGCACGCAACCCCCGACGGCAGGCGTTGGGCGTGGTCGAGTAGCGGCGGCGACTCGAACTTTCGCAGGCTCTCCGCCAGGGTCACCATGCCGGGCGTAATCGTGATCTCGAAACGAGCGGCCAGTACTCCCCCGCCCGCGTCTGCTTCGACAACAACCGGCACCACATCGGGGTTCGGCCATTGGGCAGCCATCACCTGCAAGGCCGTCGATACGCCCGGCGAGCCGTGCGCGGACGCACCGATGATCAAGGTCACGAATCGTCTTCCTCGTCAGGCTGCGTGGACGACCCGACGCTCCATGATGGCGGACCGGACACCTCGACCTCGATGACCACTACATCTTCTGCTGCGAGCTGGGTCAGCTGGGCTTGCTCGACACCCATGCGCAGCCGCAGCGCCAGCTGCGACCCATCTCGGCTTGGCGTGACGGCCTCGACGACCGCATCCGGCACGAGCACCGTGACTCCGCCGTCGTCGGCGCCAACCAGCACCTGTACCTGATCGCCGATCGAGAGCCCCGAGGGCGCTTCGTCACCCGACACCCGCACGCCGACCATCGCCTCGTTTGCGCCGAGCGAAGTCGCAGAACGGAACATGGACCCGGTGATCAACGTCCCGGCCTCGAGGTCAGCAAGCGGGGTGACCCCAACGAACAGATCGACGAAGTCGGGAGACTCGTGCGACGTCGGCACGTCGGAGTTGATGTAGACCTCGGTCAGATCTGCTCTGGTCAGGGGCACGCCAATTTCGACGTCGTTGGCGAGCGCAAGCACCGGCGTGCGAGACGTCGTGCTCGCTTGCCACCAGACGGCAAGGAGGGCGAACACCGCTACAACCAGCATCGAGAGCAAGAGCTGAGGCACGCGGACGCCTCGCTGGCGACGATTGGGCCCGGCCGGACTCAGTTCAGGTACGGAAGCTAGTGCGGCATTCATAGGTCCTCGGTGCTGCGAGCTGACGTCGCGATGAAGAGACATGGATGGAATCTGTGGAGATCGGTCATGGAGTGGTTAGTGCTGCGGGTTCGATGACCCGTGCGGTGTGGGATCCGAAGCCACGGATGTCAAACCCGGGCAACATCGCGGTTCCTTGGACGATCACGTCAACCCGAACCGAGAGACGGTCCTCGGCAACCTCGATCTGGAAGTCGACGTCATCACCCGAGGCGGCAAGGATCCGCTGGGCCTGGATCCTTGCGCCATCGCTCTCGTCGAGATCGATGGTGGCCCGCCCCGTAGCCAGGGCGCCGACATCGAGCGTGGCGGCCGCAGCTCGAGCCGCCTCGGATGCAAGATCCTCGGCCCGGCTGATATTCGAGAGTCGTCGAGCTCCGTCAGAAACAACCACCGAGATCGCGACGAAGAAGACCGCGATGATCGCGACAAAGGCGGACAGGGAGCCCCGCTCCCGTTCGTGGCTACCGCGGCGCTTCATGGTTCACGCCAGTACTCGAGTACCGACACCGAACGACTCGCTACCGAGCGTTCGTCGGATCCGACCATCGCGGCGATGCCGCCGTAGCGTTCAGTACACGTGAGTTCAACCGCGACGTGCCCGGGCCGAAGCGCGGCTTCGTCGGGAGCGGTCCACGTGATGTCAAGCGTCGAGATCTCGCCCAGACACTGATCCTGTGCTGCGTTGCGGGCTGCGTCGCTCGCTCCAGCATCGGGCGCCCCATACAGCGCCGCCGTCCGAGCAGCCGCGTCCGCTGCACTGCGCGCCCGCGTGCCATGGCGCTGGACCTGTACTGCATAGACCGCGATGAGGGCGAACAGCACGAGCACGGGCATGAGCAAGGCAAGCTCGGTGGACAACAAACCTGCCTCACCGACTCCGCTGCGCGAGGTGCGACGCCGTCGTTTGCAGCGCATCACGGCACGACCCGCTCGACAGGAACGCTGGCCGATGCGGCGACTTCGAGGCGCCCGAACACGCTTGGGTAGGTTCCGCGGACGATGACGGATGCCCTCACCGGTGTGCGCTCGACTTCGATCGTCGGCTCGTCAATTTGGCCCGCGAGCTGCAAGAAGTCTTGAGCTGCGCTCTGGCCTTCTTCGGGCCCCGCCCCGAGCGACGCAGCAGCTTCAGCGCCATGATCGGCGGCCGCTTGTGCGACCGCGTTCGCGTGCGCAGAAAGGGCGAGCTGCACCATTCCGAGCACTGCCAAGATCAGTACCGGGAACAGTACGGCGAGCTCTGTCGTAACGAGGCCCCGTTCAGCCTCGGGGCGCCGAGCCCGTTCGGTCAGTCGGAGAAGTCGGGGATATCGGGGCTCGGAGCGTTGCTCACCGTGTCGTTGGCGTAGTTGTACAACAGTGCCCCGATCGCGACCGCGATGGCGACAAGCACAAAGGTCAGCACCGCCACCTCGGTCGTTGTCAGGCCACGCTCGCTTCCGACGCGGTGGGCGTCTCGAAGTCGCGTGGTGGCCTTGATCCACAAGCCCAGTGCGGTGCTTCCCATGGTGTGCTCCCCCTAATAGGTGCATGGTGAAGTTCATGGCGTGATCGCCAGGAACGAGATCGTGAACGGTGTGCTCGACTGACCGAACTGGTCGAAGACGGCGAAACCAAGAAACAAAAAGAGTGCAACGAGGACAAGACCAACCGGCAGCAACATCTGCTCGGTGAGCGACTCGGAAGTCTGTTCCACCTCAGCCTGCAGTCGGCTGCGGAGTACGTCGCTCTTGGTGGCGATCGACTCGCTGATACGGGCGCCCTCGGAGCCGGCGAGCTCAGCAGCGGCGACAAGGTCTTGCAGTTCCGGGATGTCGAATCGCTCGCCGAGAAGGCCAAGCTGTGACCATGGAGTCCGGTTCGATAGCCGGGCGCGGTCGAGCGCAGCTCGGATCTCGGCGAATGCCCATCCATCGCCGGCGTCGGCAGCGCCTTGCAGAGCGGTCAACAGCCCGCCGCCTCCGCTCATGATCACGGTGACAAGGTCAAGGTACGCAGACAGCGCGTGACGGAACGCGACTCGACGGGCCGATGCCCGTGCTCGCAATCGAGCGTCGGGGACAATGAACGCCAAGCCAGCCGCGGACAAGGCAATCAGCGTCACCCACAATGGGCTGATGCCCAGCCCAACGGCCTGGCCGATCACCCAGATGCTGTAGCAAGCAAGCAACGCAGCCGCAGGTGTACCGGCCTTGACGATCGCATGATCCTCGAGCGTTGAACCCGCTACGGCCAGATCGCGGCGTAGCGCGTTGTCGTCGCCAAGTCCAAGCGACATTGACTTGCCTACCGCGATCAGCAGCCGTCGTAGCGGCCGATCACGGGCCACCGACTCAGGTGCGTTGAAGGTCATGCCCGGCCGTTCGACGGCATCGAACACCTGATCCATTGGAAGCGTTGTCGGACGCAGCGAGTGCAGCACCAGCAAGACCCCGGTCCCGACACCGGCGCCAAGCACCAACATGATGAGGGCGTTCACACGAACCGCCGTCGGGCCACGAAGCGTTCCGGTTGGGGAATCTCGCCGAGCTTGCGGCTCGCCCAGATCGCCACGACGATAAGACCGCCAACCACAATCAGCCAGAGCTGGCCGGCAAGGCTTCCGTACCCCTCGAGGAGATCTCCGCCAGCGAGGATGAGCAACAGGATCGTTGCGCCGACGCAAGCCCCCACGATGCGCATCGAGGTGCGGACTCGTGCTCGGCCTACCTCGATCCGGACTCGCATGCGCGCCTCGTCACGGATCGAGGACGCAAGCCGTGAGAGCAACGGCACGAGTCGTCCGGCATCGAGCTCAGTCGCCGCGAGCAGTCCAGCGACCACCATGTCTGAGGACGGGTGATCGAGGTCATCCCCGAGTTGCACGAGCGCGGCGGCGAGATCACCCCGAGGCGCCCGCACCGCAAAGGACCGCAGTTCCTCGGCGATCGGGACCGGGCCCTGGCTGGCAGTCGCGACCAGCGCCTGTTGAAGCCCCGCCGAGGCACTCATCGTGTCGCGGATCTGCTCGGTCCAGGTCGCGATGGCCTCGACCTTGTCGATCTCGCTCACCGGGCTCGCATCAGAACCGGCCATCAGGGGAACGGCCAGGGCGCCGAAGAACACCCATGCTCCCGCGACCGGCCAGCCAGTCGCCACCCAGGTCAACGCCGATCCGGCGAGGGCCAGCGCTACCCAGAGCGAGAACCGCTCATTGCGCAACTGGGTGCGGCGCAACGCATCGCCGACGCCTGGAAAGAGCCGAACGCCGCGCAGCGAGGCGACAACCGCCAGCAACGAGACACCCACAAGAGCTCCCAGAGCTGCGCTGACGAGGATGTTCATCGGCGGTCCCCTGCCGCCCAGCGAGCATCGAAGCCGTGCGCATTGAGCGCTTCGATGTGGCCCCGACCCGTCAATCCAAAGCCGGGAGCAGCTCGGCCATCGGGCCCGGGCGCAAATACTTCGGTCGACAGCAAGTGTTCTTCGCTCGTGGGATCGACCTCACGAATCGAGCGGATGCACCGACGTCCGTCGACGAAGCCAACATGGACGACGAAGTGAACGGCATCGCGGATGAGCAAGGTCGCATGACTCGGGTCGATCGCAGGCTGCGCGAGCGTTGCGGCGTACGTGATGATTCGGTTGAAGACGTTCTTCGACGAGTCAGCATGGAGCGAGGTCATTGAGCCGTCGTTGCCTTGGGACATGGCGAGCAACATCGGCACCGTCTCGGCGCCACGGCACTCGCCCACGATGATGCGATCGGGATCCATCCGCAGACTGGCGACGACCAGGTCCGACATCGACACGGCGCCGCGGCCTTCGAGATTCGCCGTTCGGGCCTCGCACTCAACCAGATTTGGGTGGGCTTCGCCGAAGCGGCTGATGCCCAGTTCGAGATTGTCCTCGACGGTGACGATTCGTTCCGACACATCGATCTCGTTGATCAGTGCCCGCAACAGTGTCGTCTTGCCAGTTCCGGTGCCGCCCGAGACGATGAGGTTGCGTCGCGACCGCACGGCAGCGCGCAGGAAGCGAGCAACGACACCGTCCATGGCGCCGAGTTCGACGAGCTGATCGAGCGAGCCGATCGAGAAGTCATGGCGCCGAATCGACATCGATGGCCGAGAGGACACGCTGTACATCGCATTGAGGCGATCGCCGTTGGGGAGCTGCATATCGATGATCGGGTTCGCGTGATCGAACCGCTGCTCGATCCGCCCCATCCGCCGCGCGTAATCAGCGATAAGCCGCCGCAGCTCACCGTCGGAGCTCGCAACGGGACCGACCTGTCGACGCTGCCCATCGCGTGTCTTGACGAAGACACGGTCGTAGCCATTGATGTGGATGTCTTGCACGGTTGGGTCGGTGAGCCAACGCTCGAGTTCGCCGAATCCGAAGACTCGGTTGAGCGTCTCATCGATGAGGCCGTCTTCGCTCGTTGCACTGAGCGGCTCGCGACCGACTGCGAGCGCCGCCTCGTTGCGTCGACGTAGTTCTTTTCGGAGGTGGGAGCGAGCGAAACGCCGCTCATCGTCTCGCTGGAGCGGCGGCAGCTGCTCACGGGAACGCCGATCGATCTCGGCAGTAACGGCATCGCCGACGAGATCAGCCAGCCCGATGTCGATCATGCCGTCGCTCACGGCGCACCTGCGATCAGGTCACGATCAAGTTCCTCGAACAGCATGAGCAGGTCGCGGGAGATGAGGTCGATGCCTTCGGGTTCACCGAGTTCGGCGGCAGCGGTTCGCTCGAGGTCCGCCATCGCACTACGGAGTTCTTGTCGGTTCTTGTCCGCTCCAGCGATCAGGAAGCGACGACGGAAACACTGCTCGCATCCGGGAACAACACGAAGCCCGGTGCGGACTGCGGCCCGCGCCGCTGCATGATCGCCGAGCTCAAGGGCGAGGTCGGCGCAACGATGCACCGTTTCATCGATCGTGAACTCGACGTGGGACCGAACGTGGTTGTCGGCCCACGCAAAGCTGGTTGCGGTGCCCCCACTGAAGGGGATGCCACGCACCAGCTCGAGCGCTTGCTGCAGCACGATGAGCTGTTGGCGCTGATCCGTCGTGTCATCTGCAAGGTCAACCAGCCCACGGAGCCGATCGAAGTCCGTCGTCACCTCGGGGTCGAGGCGGTACAGACGATCGCTGCCAGCTCTCGACAGGTACGGCGCCCCATCAGGATCTGTGCCGAGACCGGTACGGGCCCGCGACAGCACGTTGGCGAAGGCCTTGTCCGTCGGTGGCTCAAAGCTTGGCCAGACCCAGGTCTTCAGCTGATCGGCGTCGACGCCTTGGCGATGGAAGGCCAGGTAGGTCACAACGTCGACCGCCTTGACCGACGAGAAGGGGGCGGCTCCGACAACCTCAACGGGCCCAAGCACTTGCACCTCGACCGGACCGGGGGCCAGCGGGCAGACGCCGGCGCTAGGTGTGTCACCGGTGTCTTCGTGCTCGTCAACCGGCTCATCGGCCGTGAGCGCCGTTGCTTCGACGAGCTCGGCAACGAGCTCATAGTCGCACTCTGGAAGCACAGAAAGTTGGGCTTCGATACCTGCTGGTTCGATGACGGCCGTCGGCCCGTCGATGCGAATCCGGTCCTGCGCGTCGTCGAACGGGCCGACCGACGCAGCCCCGAGTGTTCCAAGCAACGCAAGGCTGTCAACGTCGCCAGTCGTCACCCCGACCACGACGACGGATCCACCGGTCTCAGACGCCGCTCCAAGACGATGCGCGGCCACACAAGCGTCGGGCCATGAGGCAACCGATTCGACACGCTCGAGGTCACCAAGCTCGCCACCAATGCCGACGGCGATGACCTGGACGTCAGCGATGCGTTCGGAGACCGCGAGATCGAGGATGAGCAGCTGCGCGACTCTGGCTACGTCGGACGCGGTCCCATCGAGAGCCGTCTTGCTCCCACGCGCAAGCCCAATCAGCAGCGGACTGTCGGTGACTTCGTCCGTGCCAAGAATCGCAGTGATGAGACCGGACCCCACGCCGCCGAATTCTTCGGTCGGCTCCTCGAGGTCGACGTCGACGAGACCGGCCGCATCGAGGACCCGACCAACGGCCGCGCCTGGCACAGCGACCCACCCGTTGCCGAGTTGGCTGACCTCGACCTGATTCGCGGCCTCGGCAAGAATCGCTTCGAACGCGGCAGCTTCGGTTGACGGCCGCTGGGGCACTCGCCCTGGCTCACGTTGGCGCCATTGGAGCGCACGCCGTCGACGCAACGCTCCGACCAGTCCGGCGGCCAACAGCGCTCCGCCTGCTGTTCCGAGCACTGCTGGAGTCAACGGCACTCTGAAGGAATCGCTCTCGTCGGAACCTGTGGAGGCTTCGGCGTCAACCGTCGGGACGGCAACTGGCTGGGGAGCGCTGATATCTCGCCGTCGGATCTCGAATCCGTCGGCGGCTTCCTCGACGACCGCCAGCTCGTCGGCGACATCGGGCTCAGAATCGGCATCGGGTTCAGAATCGACATCGGGTTCGGAATCGACGCCCGCCGCAGTCCGGTTCGGTGAGCCGTGCACCGCGGGACCATCGACGACGCCGACGAGGTCGGGCTCAGTCGATACAGATTCGGCTTCGCGAAGGTCGATGGTTGCATCGACAGCACCAGCAGCGCCGTCTGACTCAGCGATCGCAGTTACGCCTGCGTCGAGTCCGCCCGGAAGCGTGACCTCATAGCCGGGCAGGATTACGTCGACGTCGCCACTTGGGACATCGGCATTTGCTGCCACGACTTGGCGCCAGTAGTCAGCGACCGTTTCATCATCGGCGCTACCCATTCGGCGGCTTGTTTCATCAGCAGCAATGCTCCACAGCGACTCACCCGGCTCGACGACGTGTGTGCCGAACTTGGCGACCGACGACGCTTCGACGCTCCCGGGCAGCCGTATCGACGTGCCAGCTGCGATCACTTCAGTGGACGCAGAGAGGGCCTCGCCCCCGGCATCGACGAGACCAACGTTGGCGGCGGCAATCTCGGTCCAGGCCAAACCGTCGCCATAGGCCGCCTCGGCCAAGTCCCAGAGTTCGGTGCGATCGTGCAACACGAGGGTCGGGCCCGCCGGTTCAATGAGGTCGGGCGTCGGCTCGACCGCTGCGGCCGCCATTGGCTCCGCGTGAAAGGACTCGACGGCGTCGAACTGCAGCGCCCCGAGGGCGGGCGCAAGCACCGGCGCACCAGCGAGGCTGATCGACAGGGTCACTGCTGCCACGAGTTGGCGCACCAGCGGCTGGATGCCAGGAAGCGTCGGCAACGATGGCGCAGGTCGGCGGCGAACCGAAGCAATGAGCTCGACAATCAGAGCTACAACAATCTGCACCCACAGGAACCAGACGAAGAGTGCCAGGACAGCGACGAGAAAGCGGCCAAAGCCATCGCCGTTCTGCGTCAAGACCAGCTGGATCTCGTCGATGGTGGGCCTCTTATCCGGAAACGGATTGCCCACGGTGGCGACCAGCAACGAGGGCACACCAAGAACGAGCGTCAATAACGCCACCAGCGAGCCAACGGCCCGAACCAGGTTCACCACGCGTAATCGCATGTCGTCTGCTACACCATTCCCACGGTTTGGTTTGACATTCTCATCTCCGTGATGAGGAGAGTAACTCCAAATATATGGGAATGCAATAAAAGATCATTGGATTCGCCGCGTGCTAGTGTCTGCAGCGTGTTTTGGCTGTTTGCGATGGCGACGACGGCGGGCGTGATACTGGCGACGCCGATCCTCTTTCAAGCCCGTACCGACGCTCCCCCACAGCGGCCGCCGGTCGACGAAACGGAGGGCTTGACCACTGACCGTCAGGCTGGCTTGGTGTCGTTCGCCGCGTTTGCGCTCGCCGCTGGCGGCCTCGGCGGGATCTTCGCCCTTGGCTTCGGGCCGACGGACCTGGTCGCACTCGCGGTGGCTGTCTGCCTTGGCCTCGCCGCCGGAGCGATGCATCCCGAGTTCCTCGGAGCCCTCCGCAAGTAGCGTTGCCGCAGCGAGGCTCTAACCTCCACTGCCATGGAGAACCTGATGCCGAAGACTGACATCGGTGAGCGCAACGTGAGCGACGCCGTGGCTGAGATCGAAGCTGGCCTCGACGGCTACGAACCACCTGCGGCCTACGCCGTCGGTGTCGCCACGATCGGCCCGTCGGGCGGCGTGCTCGACGTGTCCTACCCGCACGTGAACTTGCTTGGCTCCTGGGGAACCGCAGCCGTGCTCGCTCGGGCAACCGGCTACCGCAGCGGCAACGAGACGTTCCACCTGGGCGACGACCTCATCATCTCGGCGATCGCCGACCTCGAGGCTCTCGCGACCGGCCCCGGTCCACACACCAACCTCGACGCCTGGAAGTCCTGCGCTGGCGCGGCCAAGCACGAAGCCCTCGGTGGCGAACGCGTCGTCGTCGCCGCCGTCATCGACAACCTCTACCAAACTCCCGTTGACGCGATCGACGCCTACCTGCGCCTG